>JAUYPT010000022.1 GCA_030695685.1 Nanobdellota archaeon
TACTGTTACCAAAAATATAGCGGTGGTTGTCAATGATGTCAATGTCGCGCCAGAAATTGGTGATATTATTGTAGAAAAGAATTAATCATTTTTTATTTTCTTTTTGACTGCAAAAGAGGGATTCCATGAACATTAAAAACAGTAAAATTATTGTAATGATCATCATCATCGTCATTTCCCTCACCGGAGTTCTTGCAGTTTCAAAGACGTTTAGCGTCCAGGAAACAGAGTTAGTACGGCTTAAAACAAATACTCTTGACAAGGATAACGATACAGTCAATATTACGTACTCTCTCCCATTAAACAGCAGCGGAGAATGGCAGACAGGATATAATGATGCCGGGATGTATTCCATTAAAATTACAGCATCAGATCACAAAGATACAACTACTGAATCAGTAACCTTAATTGTCGAAGAAAAAAATCAGGCGCCGTCGATAGATCATCCTCCAATAACAGTATCCGAAGGAGAAATAGTCGCACTTGATTTTCCAGAAGTAGATGCTGATGGTGATCGCCTCAGCTACAGTTTTGAACCGCCAGTGAATGAACAGGGAGTGTGGCAGACAACCTCTGCCGATGCCGGAAAGTATCAATTTAAAGCCAGTGTATCAGACGGGGAATTAACATCACTTTTAGATCTAGATGTTACCGTTTTAAACCGTGATCAAGAAGTGGTCCTGAATATTCCAGATACAATCGAAGCGTACGAAAATCAAAAGCTGGAATTAGTGATCAATGCAGTTGATCCTGATGGCGATGACCCTTTCATGAATGTCATTAATTTACCGGAAGGTGCCTCATTTGACAGTGAAACTAAAATTTTCAGCTGGACGCCTTCGTTTGACACTGTTAAAAGAACAGGGGGCATTGTTAGCACTGCCCTCAATGCACTCCGGCTTGAAAATACATTTATTGCAGAAAAAGATTTCCCGCCGCTGGCGATCGAACTTTGCAGCAGCGATGAATGTACAGTGACAGAAATTCCAGTAAAAGTGTACAACGTTAATCAAAAACCGATGCTGGACATCCCTGAAAACATTGTCATCAAGGAAACAGAAGGAATAACATTAAAAGCTGCTGCAGTCGATCCTGACGGGGATGTGGTCCATTATTCATTTTCTCCGCCATTGGAACAATGGCAAGGATCATGGAAAACAAAGTATGGAGATCGAGGAGAATATAATCTTACTGTTACTGCGAGCGATGGGAAATTGGAGGAAGTTGTTCCTGTTACAATTACTGTTCTCCCTTTCAACAGACAACCGCATCTTACAATCAAACATGATGAGCTTACAGTCAATGAAGGAGAATTAGTTGAGTTTTCCGTTAGTGCCAGTGATCCAGACAATGATACACTAACAACCTCCGTTCTCAACCTTCCGCCAGGAGCAACATTCAACGATGGTATCTTCTCCTGGACGCCGCCATCAACTACTGTTACTAACCGAAGCACCCGTTGGGAAGATAACCTCATCAGCAGTGTTGCTTTTGTTAACAAAGTATTAAGCAGCGAAAGCAACATCCGCTGGGTAGAATTCATGGTCAGTGATGGTGAATATGAGGTTATCCATCCTGTTAAACTAACGGTGAAAAATGTTAATCAAAAACCACAGCTGATTGATTTCCTCCCCTTGTCAACCATAACCGCCCGGGTTCATGAACCGTTGTTATTCCATATTGCCGCCAAAGATAATGATCAGGATACACTATCCTACGAATGGAGTTTTAGTTTCCATGAGTCTAAAGTGAAAGGCACGGATACAATTGAAAGAACATTTATCACGCCTGGCAAAAAAAAGATCTTGGTAACCGTTAACGATGGGCGGGAAAAAATCGTCAAAGAGTGGACGATAGATATCCTTGAACAAGCTGTAAAACCTATTGATCCTGATAATTTTAAAGTGTATGTTTTCGAGGGGTGAAGATGATGTATTGGAATTCTCTATTTCTTCCAGTATGTTATCTTGATCAAATGAATTAAAACGGTATATTTAAGCAAAATGTTTATAAAGTAATCACTCTTTAATAGTAAAATGATACACACATTAGCTCTTAATTATGTACTAGCGTTAGGATTAGCAGGAAGTTCTACAGTTAATTATAATGCTAAGACGCCTTTTGTAGTCCCTGAAAATAAGCCTGCTTCTGTTCCAACAATCGAAGATTGCCAGTATAATGATACTGAAAAAATTGACTTAAACAAAATAATGGAAGATGTTAATATTTCCGAAAAAGACTGCGCTAAAACTGTTGTCGCACAGTACGCTTTAGATTTTCTCAACAAAAATACGGCAACCGTTGATTATGATCACGCTAGAACCACAAAGACTGCGTACAAGGTCAATGATCTTATTGCAGAAGCTTTACAGAACGATTCCTTCCGCCAAGCTGTAATCGAAACTGACCGGAATTATGATGGAACAGTAGATTATAAAGAAGCAAAGAATATTGCTGATTTTTTGAATTATTAATTACTTTCTGCGGATCATATTTATTGAGACAATACCTTAATAAAACCACGTCTTTCTGAAGATTTATGGCAGACGACCTTCATCGTGTAGCGTTAGAAACAATTACTATCGGCAAACAAGCAATCATTTTCCTGCCCAGTAAATCCAGCGCCGAAAAGACAGCAGAAGAGATTGCCAAAAAAACAGCTTTTTTTCTCCCTGAATTAGGACAGGAAATACTCACTGCAGTAAGTACACCAACAAGCCAATGCAGAAGACTTTCCCACTGCGTTAAAAAAGGCATTGCTTTCCATCATTCCGGATTAACCAGCAAACAAAAAGATACCATTGAGGAATCATTCAAAGCAGGAAAAATAAGAATTATCTGCTCTACACCAACGCTTGCTGCCGGCCTTAGCCTGCCAGTCTTCAGGGTGATCATCAAAAGCCTCAAGCGATATACCGGGCGCTGGGGGATGGATTGGATACCAGTGTTAGAATATTTACAAATGGCTGGACGGGCCGGACGCCCTGAGTACGAATCGTATGGCGAAGCAATTACTATTGCCAAAAGCGACGCTTAGAAAGAAGAAATTTATGACAAGTACATCTGCGGCGTTCCGGAAGAAATCTATTCCAAATTAGCAGTAGAGCCAGTGTTACGAACCTATTTATTATCGCTTATTTCCTCAGGCATTATCCGTGACCAGCAATCAATGACAGAATTCTTCCGTAAAACGTTCTGGGCACAGCAGTACAATGATTTTGAACAGCTGCAAAAAATCATGGATCGGATGCTCTCCCTGCTGACAACCTGGGGATTTGTTCAGGGTAATGATGATCTACAACAAAAACAAGAGCTGTTTGTCAGCGCCGGAAGTTTAACATCAAAAATAAGTACAGGAAAATTGCAGGCAACAGTAGTAGGAAAACGAATTTCAGAATTATATATCGATCCTCTGACAGCAGATCATATACTACAATGCCTCCAAAATTTTAGCAAGGAAAAAAATACGTTTTCAGTATTGCAGATGATTTCGTATACACTAGAGATGCGTCCGTTATTACGAGTCAAAGCCAAAGAAACGGATCAGATTCAAGAAGAATTAGTAAAACTCTCTGACCTTCTGCTTCACCCGGAGCCAAGCGCATTTGATCTTAATTATGAAGAATTCATCAATTCTATTAAAACGGCGCTCTTTTTTGAATCGTGGATTAATGAAAAAGATGAAGATTACCTCTTAGAAACATTTGACGTTCGTCCCGGTGAGATCAGAGTAAAGCAGGAAACGGCAGACTGGCTGTTGTACGCGAGCGAAGAATTAGCGCAGATCTTGCAGTATCGGGAAGCTGTCAAGGAAATTAAAAAACTACGAATCCGCATCCAGCACGGTGTTAAAGAAGACCTTCTTCCGCTGCTGCAATTAAAAGGAATCGGCAGAATCCGTGCTCGTAAGTTAGTTACCAACAGCATTAAAAGCCTCGGCGACCTTAAAAAAATTGATCTTACGACGCTAAGCCAAATTCTCGGCCAAAAAGTTGCTGCTGATGTCAAAGTACAGTTAGGGCAGGAAATAAAAGAAGTGCCGAAAGGCACACGAAAAGGACAGTTAAGTTTGGAGAAGTTTTAAATACTTTTTTTCTTTCCCTCGTACCATGGTCATCCGTAAAATACCACATAAACAAGTCTGGACTCTCAAAAGCAAAAAGACGGGAAAATTATTAGGAAAATTCCGCAGCAAAAAAGCAGCCATGAAGCGAGAACGGCAAATTCAATTCTTCAAGAGGATGAAAAGATGAGCTTACAAGATTTCTGGGACGATTTTTTCAAGAGAAAGAAGAAAAAGAAAAAAGGAGATCAGTGGGAAATCGAAGAAGACGGCACCCATCCTGTCCATGAAAAATATACCAAAGAAGGTATCATTAAAGAGTAAACTTAAAGAACAAAATATAATATCACCGGCAGCACCAAGCAGCCCATTAAATGATTCTTGCCAACTCCTAAGAATGATACAGTTATGCCTATTGCCGTTGCTGTCAGTAAGATCAGCAGTCCAATAAAGCCGTCAAAATAAAACGTTAACATGGTAATAAAACCGATAATGCTCCAGACGAGATAGTAGTAATTCACTTTCACAATCAGTTTTGCAAAGATTCTGGAAAGGTATAATGTCAGCATCGTGGCAATTCCGCCCGCAATGAAGGCAACACCGATAAAGATCATCATGTCAGTAAAAGTAACAGTTCCTAATAATTCATTCACAGTAACAATTGCTCCATTCCGCGCTTTATCTAACGTATAGGCAGTGGCAATGCTGATCAGCATATTGGCAGTATTAATGCCGCCGACTAACGTCAAGAAGCCTTCATCACCAATATCACCAACAATATTAGTTGCAATAATGGCAGCCTGGCTGCTGCCAAATCCAGGCAGGAAGGCAGCAATAAAGCCAACACCGGAGGCAGCAGAAATTGATTTTGCCATATTTATACGGGAAATACGAAGCGGCTTCTTCAATGACTGTATAGGAATTTTCGATTTTTGCAGCATGCTCATCAGCAGTATCGAAAAGCCAAACAATCCTGATAATAAAGGAAACAACGGCTGATGTAAATTAGGGATGGAGAAAACTAATAATCCCAAACATCCTGCAAGAAGAAACGCCAGCAAACTGTTCATCTTTTTGTTTTTTTCCTTGAGAATCATATATCCCATAATCCCAATAAGACCGTATCCAATCCAGTCATTAACGACAGGAGCTAGTTTTGCCATGCTCACAATAAACAATGGAAATAAGACAATACTTAACAATAAACTTCCTAAAGAACCCAGAACGGTATAAATCACGGCGTTATGCCCCTCTCCTTTATTCAGCAAACGATGGCCGGGAAGAACATTCAGCGCCTGCGCTTCATCAGGAGCGCCTAAATAAATGCTGGGAAGAGTATCCAGGAAAGTATGGGTTATCGCTAAACTAATGATGTAAATTGCTAAGACTAGAGGAGATGTTATTGTTAACAGAAGCGGTGAAAATGACAACACTAACACGGAAACTAAATTGACATGAATGCCAGGAGTAATGCCGGTAACAATACCGCTTACAATGCCAAGAATAAGTGCCAGTAGTGCTTCGAGAAGAATCATACCAAATCGGCTTAAAGAAGGGTATTTATAGGTTATTATAGGCTAACCTAAAGATTCTAAAATAAACATCAAGAGAAAAAAGAAAAATAATAAAAAATTATTTGTTGGAAAGAATTTCCAACTTTAAAAAACCCAGTATGTAATTGGGTTTTTTATTTCCTAAACTTCAGCCAGGCAAGGATAGCGCCAATGATAACTGCTACTCCTATCATTCCTATCCATGCTTCTGAGGCAGATCCTTCTTCACCGAAAAATGCGCGTCCAATTAAACTTCGCCTTTTTTCTAAAAGACGTTTGTCAGGCTCAGCGCTTACGCCCGTAAATGTCTCCATGATTGAAGGGCTGCATCCTTTTACTAAGCGCCCTTTTCTGATGTATCCTTTTTCCGCTCCAAGGATTCCAACAATTTGTTTACACGTGCATCCTTCGGTGGTTTCCATTGAATAGGCAAGGCTCTGAAGATTATGGGGGCCAAATTCAAATGCGCCAAACCCTGTATTTTGGGCATACTGATTCCGTCGTAAGCGTACTCTGTCCAGAACGCTGTCAGGACAACGGTCGAGAGAATCAGCTACTCCATCACCATCAGAGTCAAATGTTGGAGGTTCCGGTATTGTTTCTTCAACCTCAAAGATTAACCTTTCTCCAGGAGAGAATGATTTGGTGATTACTTCACCATCGATGGTTAGGGATAAAGTACCTTCAGGATTTCTGCTGTACAAGAGACAGTTATTATCATCTACAGTACCGCTGCTGGAACCTGTTCCAAAAAAGACAGACGTTGACGGTGCTGGCATACTATCACTTGACACGACTGCACCTGTTGCATCACGTACCGTCCATTGTTCTGGTAAGATTGCCATTAGCTGATCACCGGATTCCCGAACAGTGACAACGTGAA
>JAUYPT010000027.1 GCA_030695685.1 Nanobdellota archaeon
CACTGTAAAATGACTCTTTAGTATCTTTCTCTTCATTTTTTGGGGAGACATAAAATGCAATGGCCTGCCAAGGGGTTGAATCTTTTATGCAGCTGATCATATTCTTTTCCCTGATAAAGCCAACATCCTCGTTTGATTCAAGACCATTCCGAATTTTATCAAGTAGACCCATAGTGTACTGGATTAATATTTCACTTGAAAAAGGTTATGAAATAGAGATTTAGAATTCCAATATTATCCATAATCACGCAATATTGTCCACAAATATCAAAATAGCAAATAAAATGTGGACAACAAGAGTGGTACCATATTGTACATTTTTGCTACGCCATCCCCTCGAAAATAATTTAAACTTCTTCAATTTTATTCTAAAAAAACAATCATCAGAGTTGAGTTCATTTTGAGATTCGAATTATATCTGCACAGCCGGTGCATTCTCTTTTATTATTCTTTACCGTCCTGTGATCAGCTTATTCCTGAGCGAATCTAAAATTTCGCTGCCTAAATTATCTCTCTTCTCATTGCGGATATAGGATACTAAAAGATTGCCCATCCCAACATCATCGACAAAATGATTTTCCAAAAATCGTTTTAATCCTCCATCCTCGCCGACTGATAATGTTTTATCCTTGTTTCCAATCTGCGTATATCCAAAAACGTTTACTGATCTAATGATTTCCTGAATTCGCGGCACAATCAAGCTTTTTTCATCATTGTCAATATTGCCCCGGGAATAATGGAAAAGATAGATATTTTTCATTCCCTGCGCCTGTTCTTGATGGATAACTTCCAGTGCTTTGGAATAGCCGACATGCTCTGCCTGTGAACCTTTAAAATCCATCTTTACAAAATCTTCAAGAGATACTTCAGCAGAAAAAGTGCTGTAGCGAAGATAGCGTTTTTTAATTCCCCGGAAATCATTTGTTAATGCGTCCTGATATTGCCGTTCCAAAAGATGGTTGAGCCAAAATACTTCCGTGGCAGCAATATATTTAGGGGCATTTCCCAGCAGATAAATGATTACGGCGTTACAATCAGTGCTTGGTTTCCTTTTAATAGAATTAGACCAAAGATCTCTTTCTTCGATGATAATGGCATCACCTGGCTGATACGTTCCCAGTGCGGCATTCCGTTTAAGAGCCTGGCGCAGCGAACGGCGATGATTCAGATTAGATCGGGATTGCTGCGCAGAATACGAAGTATCTTTTTCAGAATAGGAAGTCTTATTGCCTCGCGGAAAAACAGGCAGCAGCTGAATCTCTTCCACTACAAAATCAACTAATTTTTGAAATTCCAGCGATACTTCCATCTCCAAGAGCTGGCCTTTAATCAAACGCTGAGGATTCCATTTTTTCTTATGCCATTTGCGCTTAAAAGGATCATCAATATCACCGCCCCAAAAATCAGCATCAGCATAGCCGAGATGATCACCAACATTTCCTTCTCCCGTCCATACTTCTACGGGAGGAAAGGGATTTTTTTCAAAACGAGGAATAGTCTGGTGCGGCACCCGCAAGGTTACAAACTGCTCACCATCCTGATAATGCAATTTATACCGCGCGGAAAGGAGATGCAGATCTACATTTTGCTTAATATTGTGCTCTACTCTCTCCCGCAATCGTTTACAATCAAGTTTAATGTTGCTGAAACTCATTTTTAATGCTACAATAAATTACTGTAACTAAAATTATGTAAAGCAGTCTTTTTTTATAAACCTTTTACTACTTTTTGTCATGAGAAATTCACCGAAAGTGTATCACTACAAATGACATGAGTTGAAAAAATACACTTTCTTTAATAGGCGAATTTCTGTGACACCAGAAAAGCAGAAACCATAAACATCCATCCCTAATTTAAAGATTAGGACTTTCTGCTTTTCTCAGTGTAAAACAATAAATTTATAAATGAAAAGATTTTACTTCCCATTAGTATTATGGCAAGAAAAGATATTTTCAATGATGAAAAGTCAAAAAGAGATTCCGGGCTTGATGATGATGAAAGAGCATCATTAATGCAACGTGAAGTTAATATTGCTGTCAGCCCGCGTAAGATGTTTAAGGGTTTGTTTGTTATTGTTCTACTCGTTGGTGTTTTTTTTCTTGGAAGATTAAGCGCCAATAATTTTGAGTTAACAGGTTTAGCAACTCAGGATGTTGCTGTTGAGGAAGCGCCAGAAGAGCCTGCTCCGGAAGAAGCTGCTGTTGAAGAAGTAGCAGTAGAAGTGCCGGAAGAAGTTATTGAAGAGTCGCAGCCTCTTGCTGAAGAAGAGACAGTCGCAGCACCAGAGGAAGTAGCAGTTGCAGATGAGCCTATTATTACAACATACAGTAAAGTTTCAGTAGTCATTAACAAAGTGGATCGAAATTGGATGGATGATTGGGGAAAGATCATCGGATTAAGTTATACTATTAACAATGGAGAAGAAGGAACTATCAAACCAGGCAGCTTTAAGATGTCTGTAGAAGGATATACGGATGAAAGCAGTCAAAAAATTATTCCATTAGCAATAGCACAGCAGACGATAACGTCAGGACAAAAAGTATCGGCAAGTGTTGAAGTGCCGAATGGATATGCCTATAATCCTAAAACTGCCGGCAACCTTAAGAATGTACGAATAAGCATAATCATGTTTGATCTTGATGGCAAGCCCATGGCATCGTACAGCAATGAATTTGACTTAAATGGATGAGATATTTTTGTATAATTTCTTAAGATTTATTTAACAAGAGTAGTAAGAAAATATTAAATAGATAAAATACTCTCTACAGAAAGTCAGATGAATGCGATACTGGCGGAGTTTAGCTTAGAAAATCCATATGGTTGACCACGAGTTGTAAAACTTCCCATTCGCAAGGTTCATCTGGCGTCATTTTTCATCAAGTAAACTTTAAATAGCTATTTGATTTCACTTTTAGTTATGAAAAAGGTATTGATCCTTATCGTATCAATTATTTTAGTAGCTATAACAATTTTAGGTTTATTGTTTTACATAGCTTATGATAGAGGAGCATCTAGACTTTTTTATGAAGGAATAGAAGTAAGAGTTGATTGTGAAGATTATAGATTAGCTTCTATTGAAGAGTGGAAAATAATGAACTTTGAAATTAATGATAATATTGCAACAAAAGGAAATATTAATTATAATATCAATACTCAAAAAATTTGTATGGACTTTGGTAAATATACTGCTATTTGTACAGAAACATGTGAAAACAAAGGATATTCCTTCAGTGGTTGGGAAGTAGATAATCAAGCTGGTCAACACGTTTGCAAGTGTCAGTGATAAAAATACTGAAATTTTCTGAGTATAAGAAAGCCGGAGTTAAGAAAAATATAATCTCCATATTTATCTATAATAAGAACGTAACCTAAAAAAGATAAGTATTTATAGCCTTCTTCATTTATCTTCTGCACATGGACACAAAAAAGAGGGTCTTTTTTGTACTTGCAGTAGTACTCGTTGCTGTCAATATCATTAGTTTTTTCATTACATTTAACATCACTGGCAAAGCAGTCAGCAGCACTACTGGAACATCATCTATTTGTATCAATTCCCCTCCGACAATAGCATCGATTGCATCACAAACAGCGACAGTAAGTACGGCTTTTACACTCAATGTTTCCACAGCTGATGCCAATAATAATGCTATAACGTTTTTTGATAATACAACTCTTTTCAGCATTAGCCAAGCTGGTGTGATTAGTTTCACTCCTTCCAGCGCAACGACAGAAAATATTTTAATTACTCTTCAGGATAATTCCTCCTGTATCAATACAAATGCTTCAACATCATTTCTTTTAACTATTAATGCTGCTGCAGAAGAAGCTGCACCAACAACTGGCGGCGGACCTGGAGGTGGAGGAGGTGGCAGTGTCAGCCCTAAATCACCGGAACAAAAAAACATTTCCTTCAAGCTGAGCGATACCGTCTTACGAGTTGCTTTAAAAGAAGCGCGGACAATTCAGAAAATAATTACAATTACTAATGACGGAGAAACAGAACTGAATTTTGATTTCAGCAATCCGTTAGAAAAAGTGATTGATATTGTACCCTCATCATTTATTCTCTTCCCTGGACAAAAACAGGAAGTGCGTGTTGTCTTTAATCCGACACAGGACGCAGCACCGGGAATTTATTCTGATTTCATTACCGTCCGAGGAACATTCGGCGGACGCATCGAGAAGGAAATTGCCACTGTACTAGAAGTAGAGTCAAAAGAAGTTCTTGTCGATGCCAGCCTGGATTTACTTAAAAAAACGCTCCAGCCGGGAGAAGAGTTAGAAGCAACGATTACGCTCTTTAACCTGCGTCAGACAGAACCGGTCGACGTTATTTTGATCTACATTGTTTCCCGATTTAATAATAGTATCGTCTATCAAGAACAGGAAACAATTACTGTCAAAGAACAGGCTTCATTCTCCAAAAAAATTGCACTTGCGGAAGATTTGAAACCGGGACAATATCTTTTATCTCTTAAAATAATCTATCAAGATTCATTTGCTACAGCGACGGAATTATTTATCGTTGAAGAAAAAGGCATTCCGAAAAAGGAGCCGCTCATACTCCGGCCACTGCCATTAACAACAATTATTAGCACTATAGGAGTGCTTGTAATCGCAATCCTAATCATTTCGTTCTTCACCTACCGGCGAATGCGTAAGGCTAGGACGGTAATTAAACAAACTATAGTCAGGCCAAAAACAATTATTAAACAGAGAACCATTTTCAAGCATGATGCATCAGATCTGCGCCGAAAGCTTTCTCTTCTCCGGGAAGGACGAGAACGAGGCCTGATCAGCAAAGAAGTCTATCGGCAAGCAAAAGAGAAATTACAATATCTCATTCAGAAAAGAGAACGGTAAAATAAAAATCCCATCCGCAGCAAGCTGCGGAGTATTTTTAATCTTTTCTGATTCCAGAAAAGAAATGACACTACCCATAAGATTTATAAACAACTATAATATCATCAGCAACAAGAAAAAGATGTGATTGGCAATGGGCCTTTTTGATAGGTTTAGATTTAAGAAAAAAGAATTGAAAGAGGATGATGAGGTATTAAACCAATCATTAAGCAGCATTAACAAAGAATTAGAACGATTAAAATCGCAGAAGTGCACAACCATTGCCGGCAGCAAAGTTTGCGTCACTCCGTTAACTCATCGTCGGAAGAGAAAGATGCCACCGAAAAAAATAAAGAGATCAACACGATCAAGGCCAGCAAAGAAATCAAAGCATCATCTTGCCAAACACCAGCAAAAAAGAAAACAGATGAAGAGTGAAAAAGATTTGCTGAAAGGCGCACTTCACGATTTAGACAAAGAGCTGCGATCGTTACGTTCTTCCAAAAGACATTTTGAAAATAGGTCTCAAGATGTCTCCAGCGAGCTTGATTCCACCCAAAACAGGGAAGTAAATCTTCGCAATCAAATTTCAGAACTGATGAAAAAGGAAGCGCTGTTAATTAAAAGAAAGAATTCCATCAAGGACAAAATGAATACTCTTGACAAGCGCATTGAGAAAGTACGAACCATTGAGCGGGAATTGCGGGATGTTAGGTAGAAGATTAATCTATTTTTTATTTTCTTCATCACTTAAAACAAAAAATAACATTTCCTGTATAATCACCATTCTCCGGATAATCCGGCACGCGCACGGCAAATTGCACTTCCTGATTTTGGCCTGACTTCAGTCTAAATTCCTGCGGCGTGATGTTTACCCAGGGAGCAAAATCACCTTCCATAAACACAGTTACTGAGGCATCTCTGTCATTGGTAATGTAAACTGATCTCCTGGCCACTGTCTGCGGTGAAACGGTGCCAAATTTTAAACTGTCGGTGTCAGCGTTGAGCCCGATAATTCGCCGTTCTCCTTCCCTGACAGAAATGGAACTATTAACAGACTGTATTGAACTGCATCGTGGTCCAGTATATAACAAAAAGAAATTTAAAATTAAGATTATAACAATAACAAACATGATGCTATAGGTCATTTTAGGATTCATAGTCAAATATTAAATGTTATAATTCATCGCGCTTCGTTTTCTGTTTTTCTTTTACATCCTGTGTTCTTTTTGCTTTACTTTTATTGTCTCTGATATCAGCTGCTAATTTCCGATCCTGTTTTTTCTTGAGCAGAACAAGGAAAAGGATATTGACTAAGATTATAATGACGATAACAGCAGCAACAATCAGATAAAAGATAATATCTTGCTCTTTTTTCGGCGATTCGATGACGGTAAGAACAATATTTTCTTGTTTTGATTCCCCTTCAAAGAAAAGGCCTATTTCCCCTGGATATTTCCCAGGTGCTAAATCAACTTTCACGATTCCCTTTAATTCCCCTTCTCCCCAGGCAGGAAGAGATATGCTTGGTGTCTGCAACAGTTCTTGACCATTGATAAACACTTTTGCATAGACATTCTCCAGCCCGTCACCCCAGCCGTTGGCAACTGTAATCACAAAATCACGAAAGCCTTGTTCCAGGACAGATGTATAATTTAGCAGGAAAACATCTAATGCCCCTATTTTAAATTGCGTTTCAGCTGGCTGTTGTTTTCCGTCGAAATAAATAACCGCCGCTGCAGCATAATCACCGGCAGGAAGACCAGTGGTATTGAAGGACGCACGCAGTTCTCCAGATTGAAGCGCTTTCAATGCCCGTTCGTTGGTTTTGACTCTGCCGACGGATTGATTTGTGTGGTTATAGATTATAATATCTGCTTTGACGGAATCAATATCGGAATAGGTTCTACTTCGCAGCTGCACTGTAAAAGGAACAGTGCTATTTTCATTGACATCAGCGGCGCCTAACGATGCTTCCAGCGCTTTGTCATGGGAATAGACTTCGACCATAAAAACTTTAGAAACACCAATTAAAGAAGTAACGCCTCCTGACGAATCCTCTGCAATCTCCCGCGCTGATAACGAAAAAGAATATGTTCCTGGATCAATAAATGTGTCTGGAAATTGGATGGTCATTGTAAACTCTCCATTGATAACCTCGCTTAAAGAAATGTATTCTGTAAGATCACCGCCAACTGCAACCTCAACTTTAGCATTGGCGCCATTAATAGAATATGTATTGACAATTACTTTTCCCGGCTCGTAAATGATCGGGCTTAATTTCATGCCGATGAGGCTTAAGGAAAGAGCAGACGGCAGTAATAACAGTAAAACACCAATCAGGATAACAAAACCTCTTTTTTTCATGGATTTAAGATAATGAAGAAACTATAAAAAACTTTCCAGAATCAGATTAAAAATTTCATCATTATTTTATAGTTACAAAGACTTAAATAATTAATAATTCTTCTATATTATAAAAAAGGTGTTCGTTTGAGAAAAAGTAACTGGGTTATATTTTTGGTGATATTAGTTCTCTTTGCCCATTTAGTTTCTCCTTTTATGCTCCCAATATTAGACAATTTTGAGAGAGAAGTTTTAGGAGGTAATTGGACACAAGTTGGTGGAAATCTTACTATTCAGAATGGAAAACTTAAAACTTTTCTTCATGACTCATGGGGATATTACAACAGAGTAA
>JAUYPT010000030.1 GCA_030695685.1 Nanobdellota archaeon
TTCTTCGCTTCATAACAGTAAATAGATTTATGTTCCGCACCATGATACTGAAACAGTGTTTTCACATCTTTCATCATTGAAATGACCGCAAGATAGCCGATAAAAAGAACCATCCGAAATACGCCGTCAAGAAGATTAAACAGTAAGCCCTCAGAATGAATCCACTGAGCAGAAAAGAACGGAACAACCACAAACAGCAGCAGCGATGCAGCAAAAGAGATGATCATGGTCCCGATAATTTCTTTCGTCGTCAGTTTCTCATCCGTGCCCAGATTTTGGTTGCCGCTCCAGATTAAGGCTTTGACACCATCATAGAGAGTATATCCTAAACCGACAATGCCGCGCAAAAAAATGATATTAAAAAATTGAGGAAAAAAAGTGCTTTCTTCCGTCTTTACTGTAATTGTGCCGTCAGGAAGCCGTACGGCAACAGCAAACTTTTTCTTATTGCGCATCATCACGCCTTCGATAACCGCTTGTCCGCCAACGTCCATAGTACAGAAAAAAAGAAAAGAACTTTAAAAATCTTTAGGATTTAACCCACGCTGGATCGTAAATGAGAATTGGATCTTCAATCCAGGTAATAATAGTCTTGGAATTAATAGTTTCTGTATCTTTACATTTTCCTAAAGCAGCTTTATTTTCTACAGCGTAATGGTGATCAAGCCAGTGGTGAGCTTGCCGAAGATGCTTCTCACAGAAAGGAACCGTTTTTGCTTCATATGTTTTTGTATACTTAGAACTCATTGTTTCGGAAGTGCTTGTGTTAAATGCTCCTTTCTTTCTTTTTCCTGAAACAGTCGTTTCGCTGTGATCAGTAACATAGGGAAGTAAAAATACTTTTTGTTCGAAGTTCACAAATTGATGCGTTAGCAAACCTTCGTAAGGGTCAAAATTTTTACTGACATGCCAACTGTGCGGCACTACTTTGCCGGCGGGATGTTCAGAATGCTCTTCCTCTACCATACAGAGCTGGCCGTACTTTCTTTCTTCCGTTACGGGAATTTCATACGCAGCAAAGAGAGAAAGAAGTTTTTCCAATCCTGCATCAGTAGTAACATGCATCGCTCCCTTACCATTAAAAGGTGCTCTCCATCGAGACAAACCACGTGTAGATTCATTCATTCCAGCCTCACCGAAAGGAGCTGCCAGGGGAATGGCAGATAAATATACTTCCCTCTGTTGTTCTGCAGGAAGCTGAACAATCCTTGGCAATTGGCTCCAGCGTAAATCAGGATGGCGATCCATTCTTTTTGATTCTTGTTCTCTCTGCCGCATTGTTATTTCATCATAATTATCTTGACCAATATTTTCAAGCCGTACTTTCTGTATTCCTCTGCCATTAGGTATTGTTATATTCTTAAGCAGCTCTGCAATTAATCCCCGCTCCGATTGTTCGGAAAGCCCAACCACTTCAATATTATTTTTCATTTGGAATACCTCCTGATGCAGTATCTAATGGTAAAAGTAGAAAGTAACTACTATATAAATATTAAGTAATAATAGTGTGCTTAAAATCGAATATGCATAAAAAGAGCTGCCTCTTCCCAAGAAAATTATTTAAACCCAGAATAATTAATGGAGAACGATGAGTGATAATGATCAGAATAATGTGAAGTATCACGTTGTCGGCTATGGCAGCTTAATGAGCCATAAATCACTTCAGGGAACTATCCCCGACCGTGATTTTAAACAGGTGATTATCAAAGGCTACCAGCGGATTTTTAATGTCATGGCAGAGAAAGGAAAAAGCCCTAATACCGTCAACCTCATACAAAAAAAAGGATATGCCTGCAACGGTGTCCTGTTTACTGTGAATGAGGAAGACCTTGCCAAAATAAAGGAACGGGAATCACCGGAATATGAATTGCAAAAAACTGCTGTTTTTGATTTTACCAGCGGTAAAAAAATGGGCTCGGCATTTATTGCCATTGACCACACAATTAATATTGACATCTTCAACCAAAAGCCAAACAAAAGTTATTTTATCCTCTGCCGGGAAGCAGCATATCATCTCAGTGAAACTTTTGGCCGTTATTGGGATCAGACAACCTACACATCAAGTGGTGAAAAAATAACTACGTGGTTACAGAAGAACAAAAGTTATGACACGATTTCAAAAAAAAGTATTCAATCCCGTCTGGCTGCTTTCCTGAAACAAAGAATCTTCAGGATACCCTAATACCGCAAAGATAGAGCTTACAGCGGGAATTAATTGATGATGAAGATAATAATCAGCATCGTATTCTTTATCCGTAACATCCTCTGGAATTTTTGCTCTATCTCTGATCAAGCCTTTCCCTTTCACAATAATGTACGAAATTATTTTTCCGGGAGCAATTCGTTCCCCTTTCGCTGCCATTTCTCTGGCAACTTTCACATGAGGGCCGAGTGCAGTATAGCTTGATAACTCTCTGGTAATCTGCGTCTTGATGATCAGTTTTTCCAAAGGAATAACACCAGAACGAAGATTCTGTGTTACAGTTGCGACATATTCTAATGCTTCCTTTGTTTTATCGGTAAGGACAAGCTGTAAAACTGTCTGCTGGACGTCTTTTGCTAAAGGAGAGGAGTTTCTTCTCACCGTTTCAAAACCAGTGATTTTTAATTTTCCGCTCTCTGATAATAAGGCATACCTTTTTTTCGCTCCTCTATCTTTTGCTCCTCTATTACTTCTTTTAACAGAAACAAAGATGCCTTTTGTATAATGGCCTTCACATTCTAATTCCATATTTCCCGGC
Source organism: Nanobdellota archaeon (assembly GCA_030695685.1). GTDB lineage: Archaea > Nanobdellota > Nanobdellia > Woesearchaeales > GW2011-AR9 > JAUYPT01. The sequence continues at coordinate 2,742 of JAUYPT010000030.1, forward strand.
AGCTGCTGATTAATCTCTTTCATAAACGCAAGAGCATCATCCTGCGTCTTATCCTTCAACAGCAAAAAACAGGAATCAGTATCTGCATAAATGACGTCAAAATGGTGCTGCTGCGCCTGTGTAATCGTTCTCGTAATGTAATCACGGGCATAGGCAGTTGTGGCGGCAGCGCTCTCTAAAGAATACCATCGGGCGCCAAAGAATCCAAGATAGCCGTAAAAAGAGTTTGCCAGTATCTTCAAGGCGTAGGAGCGAGATTCAAGCATAGCTATTGCCGTATCATCGCTTCTATTATCGCCTGTTCCTTTCTTTACTTCTTTCAGCTCTTTTTTCACCGCAGTCCGTAATGAAATCAATGCTTCCAAAACAGAGGGCATAAATTTTTTCTCCCGAATACAGAACCACTGATTTTTCAATCCTGGAACTGCTGCTTTTTCCCGGCAGCAGGGGCATTGGAAGCCTTCTGGTCCAAGATTATGGGAAGTAATAATAGTAGGATACAATGACCGGAAATCAAAAATGATAATATCATTATATAATCCCGGCGTCGGCTCATAGACAAAGGCGCCCTGAACACTGTCCCGCCGCCGCTGCTCCATTTCATAATTTCCTGGCCGGTTGGGAGCAATAACATTAAATTCCATTGCCCGCCGCAGAATATAATTTTCCACCAGCTTGCTTGAACTCATCCTAATGACATCAAACGTCGGCAGGCCGATAATTTTGGTAAATTCAATGATATCATGCAGAAGATGCCGGCAGAGCTGAAATGTCAATCGGGCATCATGAAGATTATACTCACAGAATTTGAGTAATTCATGGGCATTGTTGTTATCCCAAAAAATAGATAATTGGTCTAAATTAACATCATGCTTATGATGCCCCAGTAATTCACCGGCAACAGCATTTAATGAATAACTATCCGTTTTCAGATTCTTGCCGAAAATATTTTTGATAAATTTTAAAACATCAAGATGAAGCATGCCGCTGATTTTACAAACACTTTCCCGGAAGCCAGCGGAGGAATTTACTATTAGCGGACTGCCATCCAGCCCCAGATTTAGGCTTATTTTATATTTGCTGGCTCTGGTTTTAAGATATGGAAGATCAAAGCCGTCAGAGAAATAACCTGTTACAATATCCGGCTGAAATTCAGCAATAATCTCTGTAAACCTGTTGATCAATGCCGCTTCATCATCAACAATCTCAAGATACTCTGCGCTCATTGTTGCAGAGCGAATCTCTTTCCAAGTAATTACTTTCGTAAATTCTTTGTTGGTGTGATCTTTACCATAAAAAGCAATCATTAAAATCGGGTTTTTCTCAGGATCAATTTCTTTCCGTTCAGCATAGGTTTCAATATCAACGGCCAGCATTTTCCACTTGGGGAAAGTTTCAGAGCTCAAAGGCTGGACAGTTGCAGCATCAAAAACAGGAATAGCAGCAGAATGATCATTCTTGGTAGGCTTATGAGGTCTAAATCTACCGTCTGCTGTTGTCAAAGTCATCGGTATAATGCTGTTATCCCGTAGATAACGATGAACAAATACAATATCCCGCTCATAACAGACAATATCCCAGGACTCTAACTTCTCTGCAATGACCGGAACCGCTTTTGGATAATTAACCGTTATCTTCCAGAACTGCTCTTTTTTTCCGCGTAATTCCTTGGCAACAGGTTCCCAGGAGACAACTTTTGCCGGCCCGCTTAGAGAATTAATAACAAGTGATTGTAGCCGCCTTTCCAGTGCTGCGTTATCAACATTCTCTACAGAAGCATAAAAATAAGGCTCATATTTGTGGATGATACAAATTCTACAGCCGTCTGTCTGCCGGGCATAAATGTAGATAAAGGTTATATCTCCATCTACTTTGTACTCAAAATCATAGGGGAAAAAAGTGATTTCCATGGCTTCATTTTTAAAAGATTCATTATAAATATTTGCCTCTTATTTTACCATCAAGTTTTAACCACTCTAATATATACATTATTTCACCTACATTTATATCTTCTTTACTTCCCAACAATGAATGAGGGGGTTATTCTCTACGATCACCTGTAATATGTGTTATGGCGCTGGAAACAATCATTAGCCGTATTAAGCGGTATTCTCTCATCGGGCTTGCTTCTTTTAGCGTTGGCTGCAGCAATTGCGATGACGGTGATAAAATTGTAAAAGTGCCCTGCATTGATTATGAAATTTGCGGTAATTATGACCTTTGGGGAAATCCTTTGGATGATGACTGCAACGGCAAAGCTGATGATGGCTGCGATGCCGACGGTGATGGTTTCTGCGCAGAGAAAGTAAGATTATATTCTCAACAAAGTCAGCAGCCATCCATCTGTGAAAAAACATTCAAGAAATGCCTGGAAAATCCTGATCTCTGCGCCGATGGTGTTTATGACTGCACTAAAACATACAATTATTTAACCAATGGCACTTGCCAGTTTTTTTCAGCTGACTGCAACGATGATAATTATGATATCAACCCTGATGCACTGGAAATCTGCGACGGAATCAATAACAACTGCCGCCTCGGCACTGATGAAAGTTTTCCCGAAAGTGCATTGTGGTGCGATGGTGACGGCAATCTCTTTGAAAATTACAGCGAACTTCCGGGAATTTGCGAATTAGGAAATCCAACCTGCAAAAATGGCGCTATCATCTGTCCTAGTTATATTGGTCCGCAGGAACAAGAACATTGCAATCGTCTTGATGATGATTGCAAACCAGAAACAAAAGATATTCTCCTTACTGATGCCAGAGAATGTTATACTGGTCCTTCAGGTACAAAAGGAGTAGGTATCTGCATGGGAGGGGTCGAAGTATGCATTAATGGTGTTGTCGGCGGCGACGGCATCTGCCACGGTGAACAGCTGCCGCAGGAAGAAAAATGCAACTGCCTCAACGACGACTGTGATAAAGATAGCCAAGGAAATGAATTAATCGATGAATGGCTTTATACTGCGGAAAAATTAAACATCAGCATGAATTTTGATACCTCTGATTCCATGGACATTTTTTATAGCCCTCTTGCCAGACTGGCAGAAACAGAAAATGTGCTTTTGTGCGCTTCATCAGATAAAGTGAAAATATC
>JAUYPT010000031.1 GCA_030695685.1 Nanobdellota archaeon
TCGTCGTCAGCATCATCAGCGTGGTGGTTTATCTGCAGGTGCTTCAGGCAGTTTCTTCATCTGAAACGAAGGTCTTCGAGAGTAATACCGATCTATTAGGATCCGATGAGTCTGGCTCATTGCAACAAAAAGGAACGGTGACACTTCAAATCATCGAGCCGCCGGCAAGTGATCAACGGAATGTTCTTCCTGCGGACGAAGGGAATGCTGCCGGCGAGGGGAATTCTGCTGGAGGAGAAAATTAACATGGCTACTATTTCCAATAAAACCATTGCGGTGCTCTTAGTCGTTGCCTTGGCTATTACCATCTCTGGAACGTTTGTGAGCATTTACAAGTTAATCAACATACCTGGTTATAATCTTTTGACCGGGGCAGCAGTCAACACGACCACTGGAAACGCCACCATTACCATCGTTTCCCGGACCCAGATCACGAATCGTGTATCCACCATCGCTTTTGGTACGGGATACGTTAACACTACTTGTCCTTATTGCTACATTGACAGTGATGTTGGCATTTTAGCGGGTAATGTCTCCTGCTGTGCTCTTTTCAACAACGTTACCGCTGGTTTCCTGATTGAAAATACCGGTAACGAGAACGTCACCTTAAACTTTTCCTGCTCTGGCAGTTGTACTGCAGCCTCATTCGTCAATGGCACTAATCCGGTGTTCCAGTTCCGGATGACCAATGTTTCTGATCCTGCTGCTGGTTCGGGTAAACAGAATGTGAGTGGAGATTCTATTCTTGACACGCGTGGATCCTGTCAAGCTGCTGCCGACCTCGGCTGGAACTTTAGTTCTTATACGGCTATGACAACTCGGGCGGACTTATGCGGAAGCAATGGCAGCACGACTGAATATTATTTTACTGCTAACGCTACTGCTGATGCAGTCATCATGGACTTAAAAGTTGGCATTCCAGATGATTCCAGGCCTAATACCCAGCAGACGGCTACTTTTACTTTTAGCGCGGAATCGGCAGGATAGGATACGTTGGAAGCAAGTCTTTTACAGCAACCGGCTCGCCAAAAGATTTAAGTAGGAAGTTTGCTTTTCCCAGAGGAGATGGCATCACCGCTAAAAAGAGGATTTGTTTGCATACTTCTGGTACTCTTTTTGCTGCTGCTAGCGATTCCCCCCGCCTTGGCCATTGGCTTAAGCGGAAAGAGCTTAAGCCCCATTATCTATGTCCCCGGGAAAAATATCATCAATCATTATTTTGTTACTGATACCTCTCTCCCGGTGCAAATATCGGTTGGTGGAGATCTGTCTCAATACATTACACTTACGCCCCTGCTCAACAATGAATTTGATTTGATTATCCAGTTTCCGGAAGAATTCATCCCTGTGGGGACGTATTCTTTTTCTTTGAGCGCAACGGAAATAGCCCAAGATGTATCACCAGGAATTGGCTCATTGACATCTGTCTCCAAGCGGATTATTGTTGAAGCCTATTCTTTTGATAAGGAGATTACCGCCTCTTTAAGCGCTCCCAGCGTGAATGAAAATGGCACGGTCCATTTTACAGTGAATGTTGAAAGCCGCACCTACAGCGATATCAATTCCATCAATGCCAAAATAGTTATTACGGATGCAGAGAATGCCACTTTGGGAGAAGTCCGGACGAACACTAAGGCTTTGCCAGCATTAGCTGTAGAGACTCTTGCGGCGTCATTCAACACCACCGGTTTGCGTCCCTCGCAATATCACGCCCGGGCCTACGTGCAATTTGATGGCAGGCAGAAAATTGCCGATGCCACCTTCCGCATCGGAACCATGGACTTGCTGCTGTTGAATTATACTGCTGTTCTTGAACAGGGATTCAGCACCTTCCAGGCTATGGTCTTTAACAATTGGGGCAATGAGCTGAGGAATGTGTATGCCAAACTTCTGCTACCGGAATTATCGGAAAACCAACTGCTGCTGCAGACGCCCAGTATTGACCTTGGTCCGTGGCAGGAGGGGGTGTTGGAAGGCATCACTAAAATAGATTTGCCCGAAGGGGAGTATAATGGCATCCTCCAGCTCTTATTTGAAGGGGAGCAGAAAGAAGAACCCCTACCATTCACGGTTGTCCAGGTCATTTCCCCAGAGAAGATCAAAGCGGATATCGAATTGAGCCGACGAAATATGATTATCCAGCTACTCGCTATAGGGGTACTAGTCTTGATTGTCTGTGTCCTGTTCCTGCTGAAAAGAACTTCACAAAGAAAGTTGACTCTTCCCTTGGCTCAGGCCCATCGGGAAGAACTGTAACCAAGCGATGAATTTATGCCTACCATGAAACCCAAGTTGTTATTTGTTATGGTTGCCTTTGTAATAATTCTCTCTATTTCTTTTATTTTTTATTCTCTCTGGCCGCGGTGTTTTACATTTAAAGCGCTTGACACTTCTTTAACGGTGGAATCCGGGAAACGACCCATCATCGGCATTAATGCGAATACAGACAGCTTAGCCTTCGGCAAAGTATCTCCTGATTCGGGAGTGCTACGATCGATAAAAGTCAATTACAGTGATGGTGCGACTGTCCGTGTTGCCATGGACAGCTCTTTTGCATCGTGGGTGAATATAACTCCAGCCACATTTTCTCTGCCGGTCGGCCAGTCGCAGGAAGTCGCTTTTGATTTGTATGTCCCGGCAGATGCAGCGGAAGGTTCCTATAATGGAACGGTTATTTTCTGTTTTCAGGAGTAAAATATTCCGGAATGTATAACAAAGGATATAAATAATTATACAAATAGTTATGTCCTTTGGAATATTCCGAAGGACATTTGTACAAAAACAAATGTCCTTCGTTATAAGCCCCAGAAAAAGAGGAAAAATAAAAATAAAAGAAATAAAAAAAATAAAATTAAAAAAAGATTCTACCGTCTGCCGTTCCCTCGACCACTGCTAGAGCTTCCTCTTCCGGAAGATTGGTCTGCATCCTGATCAACATCGCTATTGACCCGCTGCTCAGACCGGATTCTGGTTTCACTCTTCCGTTCTACTCCATCAGAGGTCTGCCGGACTTCAGTCTTGGTTCTTATCGTGGTTCTGCTGGCACTCTTCTCCGAGCCGCTTCCTTTCCGCACCACGTCCTTAACTTCTTTGATGGATTTTCCTTTCGCCACCAATTTCCCGGCAATGGCTACTTTCTTCTCAGTTACTTTGCCTTTCAGGCTTTTGGTGGAATCACTCAACGACGTGCTTAAAGCTCCTAATAGTTGTTCGCTTTCAGGAGTCAATTCTTCTTCTGCCGCTACCTGCGCTGCGGCTTCTCCGACTACTCCATCCAGAACTTCCTGCTCGGCCAATTCTTCACTCAATTCACTGGCATCTTCCAAGGCCACTTCACTGCCCTCGGCATTTAAGTTTTCGATGGCACTCTGAGCCTTGGCAGCATCCTGGGCTATAAAGTCATTTAATTTTGCCAGTTCTGCCGAGAATTTCTGGGTCTTGGCAAAGCCAGTT
>JAUYPT010000032.1 GCA_030695685.1 Nanobdellota archaeon
ACGGGAGCAATTCTTTCTTTTGCGTATAATTTACCGCAACCGGCCATTGATGTAAACGTGAGACGAATATATCTGCGCTTCTTTCATGGAAAGGATCAAGGCTTGCCGATGAACAAAAAAGAAGAACAGGAATTATACCACGTCGTACAACAAACTATTCCTGTCGATAAAAGTGCAGAATTCCATAATGCACTGATGGATTTTGGTTCATCTATTTGCACCAGAAATACTCCTTCGTGTTCAGCCTGTCCTTTGCAGAATAGTTGCGCTTTTTTTCCTGTCTATGAATCTAAGAAAGAAAAAGCATTATTTTCCGTGGAAAAAAGAAAAGAGCCAGGCGTTGTGGAAAATGGAAAATATATTCCTAACAGAATTTTCCGGGGTCGGATCGTTGAATTTGTGCGGCAGAATCAGGGTGCAAGAATGACGATTACAGCATTTGGAAAGGCGATCAAGAAGGATTATAATCATGAGGAAGAAAAATGGTTATTACTGCTCTGTGAGAAATTACAACATGAAGGACTATTGAACACCACCGTTTCAAAAAATAAAATTCTTCTTACATTGCCGAGATAAAGTAACGTTTATATATTTGACCACATTGATTAAAAAGTGCGTAAATGATGAAATCTACATTAGTTGTGTTAATGCTAATAACTGTTCTTCTCGTTTCTTCCTGTGCGCCTAAAGGAGTTCCGTCTGAAGCCAAACGAGATGATTTTGGCTGCTGGCCGCCTTCGTGTTCTTTGATACCGGATCAGCAGGGAAAGAAATTATGCGAAGATTGGAAAGCGGGTAAACAAGTTCAATGGTTTGACTGTTCTGGATTTTCTGATTTTCCAAACTGTGTAAAATTATGTGAATTGGAAAAAAAGAACAACCTGCAAGCCGATGCAGGGTCTGATTGGACCCCCTTCAGTCAGTCCGGATCTGAATCCCAAATTAATAATGGACCTGATTCTACCTCATACGCCTCCCAATTGAAAGAGGTTCCGCCATTCTGTGTAAATGACAATGAAGATCACCGTGCGCAGTTAATCTATGCCAGACCGCAGGATGCAAGCGATCGGTATGATTTGTTGGCGCCTAAGATACGCAAATGGGCAGGTCAGGGAAATGGCATAGTCAATGCTGAGGCCAAGAGATTCGATGTAAATGCAAACCTGAAAATGGCGTGCGAAGGCGGCAAACTTTCTGTGTTGAATGTGGTGCTCACTACCGTAACCACCAAGAGAGCAGATTTATATCTCTTGACCACCGAGTTGCGATCGAAAGGCTTTAAGGAGGACAAGGTAAAATATATGGTATGGTATGACGGAATAGTTACCAATCCAGACGGAAGTCCGGGTACTAAGGCAGAGGCTTGGCTCGATAACTGGCCTACCACATCCTTCGGACAACCTCAAGATGACCGGCCTACGGACGAAAATCTTTTCAATCAGGGCGCGGATTTTTCATTTGTCTATCAGCAATTTGATGGTGGTTATGCCCAGATAGCTATGCTCCACGAGTACTCTCATACTATGGGTGTCGTGCAACACAGTTCTCCTCATCACACCGGCGATGGACACTGTAAGGACTCAAAGCCCGTTCATCTCGGAGGACAAGACGTTAATTGCGCTTTTAACGCCGCGCATCCTAGCTACAAGCCAGAGCTCGAGGTCTATGGCGACGCTTGCAATGGTTTTGGTTTTAGATATGACTGCGGCAACGACGATTACTTCAACCCAAAGCCGGAGCCAGGGAGTTACTTGGCCACACACTGGAACGTTGGATTACCGATGAATAAGTTTATCCAGTTTGACAATATAGAGAAGAAATAAAAATCATGAAACCTAACATTTATTTAATTATACTCCTTATTGCAGTTATTTTTATCACTTCCTGTGCTCCAAAACCAGTAGGAGAAGTTCCTGCGGCAGAAACGGAGCAGATTAAAGAACAGGAACAGCCACAAGCAGCAGAAGAGCCAAAACCAGCAGAAAATTTAGTTGCTCAAGAACCTGCACAAGAGGCTACAGAACAGCAACCCGCAAACTCTGCCGTTCCCTGCAACTTGGCTCCTCTGCAAAGACAATTCAGCAACACGCCATATTACACCGGCCCGCTTTTTGATGCCCATATCCACCTGCCTGGCCTTCCCGAGATAAAGAAGCTTTCATGCACTTTTGATAAAGAAAAGGTAAAAGGAGCCATTGGTTTTTATTGGAGCTCACAGCAATCACAATCGTTAGAAAAAACGTTGACCGAGGCAGAATCCATAAAAACTGATTCTTCAGGAAAAATCCGTCTATTCTTAATGCCCAAGCCATACAGCCTAAAAACATTGGAAGATATCGAAGCAACCCAGAAGGGCTTGTTTACCGGCTACGGCGAAATGGCGTTTTATAGCCGCGGCAACCCCAGCCAGAGTTATTACCCCCAAAGCCCTGATGAGCAGCAGTTTCTTGATTTATATGTCTTGGCCGGAAAAAATAATTTTGTTGTCATGATCCATCCTGACCAAGGGCAGGAAAGCGCTATTGAAAATGTGCTGCAAAAAAATCCTAATGTAAAGTTTTACTTTCATGGGGAAGAGATAGAGAGTGCAATTATGGGCTTGATGGATAAATACACTAATGTCTATTACTCAATAGACGCAACTCTCTCCCGTCTTCCTCGTTCTGGGGATGCCCTTCACGTTTCTAGAACCGAAGAAGAGTATGTATCAAGAGTTAAACAAAATTTTAATGCGATGCTAAACGGGGCTGTAAATGACTGGAAAACAAAAATTGAAAAGCATCCTGACAGATTCACTTGGGGTACAGATAGAGGGGGTGAGTCATGGCATTATGGCGAAGAGGTAAGCCGTTTATTTGAAGAATTATCCCGGGCGTTCATCGGACAATTAGACCCAGCAGTGCAGGAAAAGTTTGCCTATAAGAATGCTGAGAAATTGCTGCAACAGCGGTAATCAATTCCTAAACTTTTATAATAGAATACCGCTTCTTCCGTTTTGATGCGGCAAACTATTGGAAACATTCGCAATCATAAAATCATCCAGGGATTGCACTTTTATTCTTTCGGATTGCTCAAGCGGTTGTATTTATGGGTTCTTACTTGGGCGGAATCAAAACATAGTACCACTGCACTGGCAATTCTTGCCTTTATTGAATCATCTTTTTTTCCCATTCCACCGGATGTGCTGCAGATAGCGCTGTCGGTAGCAAAACCAAAACGGTCATTTTACTATGCTTTCATTTCTTCCATCTTTTCTGTGCTTGGAGGCATTTTTGGATATTATATTGGCTATTTTTTATTTGAAACTGTTGGGAAAGTAATCATCGCCGGATTAGGCTATCAGGATTATTTTATCATGGTTGGTGATTTATTTACAGAAAATGCCTTCTTGGCTATTCTTGCCGCTGCCTTTACGCCCATTCCCTATAAAGTGTTTACGATTGCCGCAGGCGTCTGGAAGATCAGTTTGCCGGTGCTTATCCTTGCTTCTGTCATCGGCAGACCAACACGTTTTTTTTTAGTAGCAGCTTTCACTTATTTTATGGGCGAACGGGTAAAAGCGTTCCTGGAACGCTACTTTAACTGGATATCCGTAATCTTGTTTTTGGTCATACTCCTAGGCTACATCGCCATAAAATATTTAATCTAAGAAGTTTCTGTAGTACTTATGGAAGCCTTTCATAAGTTTTTGGACCATACAGCAGATGTTTTTTTTGTCGCCCGCGCTGATACGCTGCCGGCACTGTTTGAGCAATGTGCCTTTGCCGTTGA
>JAUYPT010000038.1 GCA_030695685.1 Nanobdellota archaeon
AAAGAATTAGAAATAAAACCACGAAAAGGCTTTCTGGAGTTCTTCCATGAAGTAAGAACAATGGGGATTAAATGTACTATAGGATCATTAACAAACAGAGAGCAAGCTCTCACACTTCTCGAAAAAAGCGGTATTGGGAAATTATTTGGCTACGAGAATATTGTCCTGCGGGAAGACGTTCAAAATCCTAAGCCTTCACCGGACGTCTGGATTGCGACGGCAAGAAAAGCCAACGTTGAACCGAGGCAGCAGCTTATTTTTGAAGACTCGCCGCGTGGAATCCAAGGGGCAATCTGCATCGGCGCCTACTGCATCGGTATGCCTATCTATAATCGCCCAGATACAATCCAAGAATTAGTTAAGGAAGGTGCACAAAGAGTGTTTATGTGCTGGAGCGAGATAAATCCGCAAAAATTAATAGAAAATGTTAATGAAGAACGTTTTAGTGGATGAACTACTAATCCCTAAACATAGAAATGTGTATCACAAACTTAATATATAATAATCCATCATTTATTTCGATGGCACTTGATCCCAGTTTAAAGAAAGGTGATATAGCCCCTAATTTTGTCCTCTGGGGCGTCGATAACCAATATCATTCTCTCAGGACATTAAAGGTAAAAAAGGAACACTTATTATTTTCATGAGCAATCAGTGCCCAACGGTGACGCTAAAAATTCCGGCAATTAAAAAAATTGCCCATGACTTTAAGCAGCAGGGAATTCAGGTTATAGGAATTAATGCCAACGAATCAGAGCATTATCCTGAAGAGTCTTTTGAAAAAATGCAGGAATATTTCAAACTGTGGGAGATTGATTTTTATTATCTTCATGATGACGCACGATCCATTGCCAGGAGCTTTGGGGCGGCCTGCACCCCAGATTCATTCTTTTTAGATGGAAGTCTAGAGTTGATTTTTCGCTCACGGCTAGATGATGATCCTCTCACACAGAAGACATCAAAACAGGAGATGTACGACGCCATCACTGAATTTTTGGAGAAGGGAAAAATATCACTGCCAGAACAGCCAAGTATGGGAAGCAGTATTAAATGGAGATTTGAGGATATGTAAGTTTGAGATTTTTCTTGTCACCAAAAAAAAGAAAAGCTTGCTATGATTTTCCTATACTGAAAGAACGAATTAATCATAAATTAATGGTTAGTTGTCTCATATATAGCTCGCTTATGGAACAAACTAAATAATTATGAAATATTGTATGCTCGCTATAAAATGCCGAAACTAAGAAGAAACATCTTTTTCCTCCTGCATGTTCTGCTCCGACAGAGGATTGGCTGCTTCAACGTCCACACCGCACTTCCTTCGAGTTTCTTTCCGCCAGATTTCTAATTCCTCAAGTGTAATACCGCACACCTCAACAATCTTCTTCTTTTTTGCTTCCGTTTTAAAATTAATCCGATCCCATTCAAATGCACGGAGAATTTCCAATTCTGAGGGAGTAAATTCCTTGGTCGTAATCAAGCCTTTTCCAAAGCCATAATATTTAGGGTCTTCAAAATTAAAGTCTGCCGGCAAGAAATTTTCTCTTTTGGCAACTTCGTAAAGTTCCGTTCTTTCAAACGGTGTGGCGATGGAAAAAAGGACATAATCCACATCAATATCTTCGGCATACCTAAATGTCTGGCGGATGTCATCCCACGTTTCTCCAGGATAGCCAATGATAAACCGGCATATTAACTCCATTCCCAATTCTTTTATCTTTTTGAAAATAGGATATGTTTTCTCCAGGATAACGGGCTTCTTCATCAGCCGTAGGGTATGCGGTGATCCAGACTCAATCGAAAGGGTGATTTGATAACAGCCGCTTGCCTTCATCTTTTCCAAGATTTCATCATCCATTAGCCAGACAGCCATGTTATTATTTTTCCACTGCAGGTCATATTTACGCTCAATAAGTCCATCAAGAATGGCAAGAAATTTTTTCCGATCAATCAAGATGTTGTCATCCACAAAATTCAGTTCTTTGATACCATAGTTTTTAACCAGCATATCAATTTCGGCAAGCGTATGCTCCGGCGAGCGAAAGACTACATCATTTCCGTAAATCCTGGCGCTGCTGCAAAACGTACAATGATAATAACAGCCTCTGGAAGTCATAATTTGCCCAACCGGCAAGCGCTTAAAATAAAAGTTCTGGGTATATTTCTGCCGGATGTTAATATATTTATCCATATCAAAGTTTGAATAATCTGGAAGAGGAAATTGATCCAAATTTTTTATCCTTTTGATGGTAGGATTAATAGTAAATGTCTTCTCTCCTGGCTTTTGGTAGGCAAGGCCGTCTACTTTGTCAAATTCTTTTTTCCCACGAATTTCCAGCAATAGTTCCGGCAGCCTTTCCTCTCCCTCACTTCTTATAATAAAATCTATATTTTGGTCTAAGACAGCGACATTTATTGATAAGGTCGGATAGATGCCGCCAAGAATAGTGATAATATCAGGATTTACTTGCTTAGCCAGCTCAAAAATTTTATGCACGCACTCCTTATACTCCAGAGTCATGCCGCTTACCAGAACATAATGAGGGTTATATTCCACAATCCTGGCCTTCACCTGGTTTTCCGTAAGGTTCTCGAGGTTAGCATCAATAAGGCCGACATCATATCCATCTCTCTTTAAGATGGCAGTGAGAATAGCAAGCGTCGTGGGTGAGCTCTGCCAATACCTTTTCCCATACCAAGCAGTATTGGCAATAATGAATACAAATTTTTGAGAATCTGTATTTTTAGACGAAATAATAATCACCTTCCTCCTTCGAGCTTAAAGTAAATTAACCTCTCATAATAGTTGTTATATCCTATTTAAAGGTTATGAATTTTTGGTTGAGGACAATAGTTCCGCATATAATTTCTCCTCACTTAAAGGAAACAAATTTAATGTTTGTAGTTTTTACAAAATCTACAATGAAAATTCCAGCAGGGATTTCAGCAATATCTGAAGTCAATCCACCCGGCTTTGGCGGACTTCTCCTATTTTAGTGTTCTCCAACCGAGTGGTGAGCAGCCGCTTGATACAATGCGTTATCACCAAGTTATGGATATCTTCAGAAATTTCCATGTCATTTACTTCAGCATGGACAGTTAATGAAGCACTTTCCTTAATCCGGCCGCCTTTATAACCACAAATGGCCACAGTCCTGGCGCCGATGCTGTTGCTGTACTCGATTGCTTTAACAACATTGACAGAATTACCGCTGCCAGAGATGCCGATGACAATATCGTCCTTACGCAGGAAATTTTTCAATTGCTCGATGAAAATGTCATCGTACGAAATATCGTTGGCAATGGCCATCATTGCTGGAGTGTTGTCATTAAGGCAAATAACCTTAAATCTTTTCTCTAAGCCATAGGAAACGCCCATCACCAGATCCCCACAGAAATGCGACGCCGTAGCCGCGCTGCCTCCATTGCCGAAAACATAGATCATGCGGCCGTTGTGATAAGCATCTAGCAGCAGCTCTGTAAACTGGGAGATGTTTTTCTTATCCAGATTGTTTAGCGTATTGTTAACAGTATTGAAATAGGAATCAATCTCTTCTACATCCATAGAGGTGTAGAGCTTTTCGACGAAACTGATGATCTCTTCTTTGGTGACGCTGTGCCGGTTGCCCATAATATTGACAGCAATGCCCCCAACACAGTTGGCAATGAAAGGCATTAATTTGGCAGGGCAACGGGATAATGACAGCAGAGAGGCAACAGAAAAGACAGCATCGCCAGCGCCAACAATATCCGTAATTTTAGTCACAAATGCCGGTGCTGAATGAATTGTGCCATGATCAAAATAGGCCGCGCCATGTTTTCCCAGCGTAACCAAAAACTGTGAATATCCTTTTATGTGGTGCAGTTTTTTAATCAGTGGTGGATAATCATGTGATCTTTCTCCAACGGCAAACATCAGCTCTGTCCCATCCATCGAAATAAATGATGGTTTGTTATATTTTGTTACATAATTGAAGCCAACATTAGCGCTGTTAGTCTGAACATTTACCGCAAGGTAAGGAGATTTTTCCTCTAATACCTTAATTATATTTTTGCTGATAAACCCATGTCCAAAGTCACCAACAATGACAAGGTCATAATTGGACAGCTCTTTCTCTAAAAAGGCAATAATCTCCTGTTCTAAATCTTCCGCAATAGGTGCGTGATTAACATCCTCAATCATAAACAATTTTTCGTTTTCATTGCGCACATTCCTGATATACCTTCTTTTCTTTACCGTCGGAGAATTCTTTTTGACAAAAAATTTGGGATTGATTTTGGAGTTAAGTTTTGTCAAAATAAAATCTTTATAATCATTGCGGTCTCCCAACAGTGTTACAAGAGTTACATTTTTGACAAAGCTGGACAAATGATTGGCAATGGCAAGAATCGCTCCAGCGTAAACTTCTTCGTTGATGTAATCAACCGTTAGCATCGGGTCTTTGGACATTCCTCCCCTCGGCTCCACAAAGCAATATTCATCAATGATCGTATCACCAATAACTAATACTTTTTTGTCCTCAAACGAGTTCAAATAGGCTTTAATATCTTCTACAGAGAATATGTTTTTGATCTCTTTGACATACTGGTTAGAATCCACCATTTTTTAGAAAAATAAAGATCATTTCCCTTTTTTAATATAGTGAAACAAGAATCCAACCCGGAAGGGGATTTCATAATCTTTATATGCGCTTAACTGCAATGTTAAAAAAATCATGAAACAAGCCTATCGCAGAGCCTCCTGCCGCTTATGTGAACAGAAAGACTTACATTTAGTCGTTGCCATGCCTTCGACTCCCATCGGCGGTGATTTCGTTTCCGAGGATAAATTAGAGGAAGAACAGGAACTTTACCCACTGGATTTGCATCAATGCGCTGACTGCGGCCATGTCCAGCTTTTGGATGTCGTTGATCCGAAAGTTCTGTTTTCTCATTATACCTATTTTAGCGGAAGCACAGGATTAATCAACCATTTTGCAGAATATGCAGACAACGTTATTAAGAACAATAATCTTAGCACAGGATCTTTTATTGTTGACATTGGCAGTAATGACGGTGCTTTCCTCCAATTTTTCAAACAGAAAGGGATGAAAGTTTTGGGTATAGACCCTGCTGAAAACGTTGCCCAATTTGCCAATGATTCCGGGATAAAAACAGTTCCTGCAATGTTTGAGTTTAATCTTTCGCAAAAAATTAAGGAAGACTACGGGCCGGCTGATGTAATTACTGCCAATAATGTATTTGCCCATACTGATGACATGATTGGCATGGCAAAGAGTGTGAAAAATCTGCTTGCAGAAAATGGTGTTTTTTCCTTTGAGGTTTCTTACTTGCTTGACGTAGTTGATAAGATGCTGCTGGGAACAATATTTCATGAACATCTCTGTTATCATACCGTTAAGCCGTTAGCTTCTTTTCTCCAGCGCCAGGGGATGGAGCTTATTGATGTGAAACGAGTGCCGATTCAAGGAGGTTCTCTCATTTGCACTGCACAATTGGCTGGAGGGAAACGGAAAAAATCATCCTCTGTGGATGAACTTATCAAGCTCGAGGAAGAAAAGGGAGTTTATCAAATAAAATATTTAGAAGAATTCTCTCAAAAATTATCGTCTGCGAAAACAAAGGTAAACAACCTCATTTCTGACTTCAAAAAGCAAGGGAAAACAATTGCCGCTTTTGGAGCAGCCAGAGGCGGGACGCTGTTAACATATTATTTTGGATTAGGAAAATATCTGGATTATATAGTCGATGATGATCCACGCAAACAAACTACGTACAGCCCAGGATACCATATTCCTGTCGTTCCAACTTCTGCATTGTACGAACGCAGTCCGGATTATGTTTTTATCCTTGCCTGGGTGCATTCTAAGTCCATTATTAAAAACAATCGAGGCTATTTAGAACATGGCGGAAAATTCATTACATTTTTTCCGGAAGTGAAGATCATCGGACATATAAATAAGGAAATATCTACCTAAGACATTTATTTTTCCTGAATATCCAAGTACAGCCCGGCAATTGTTCCTTGCCCGATATTAAAGCCCAATCTATTATTCATCAATCCTTGTAAAGCCTCTTTCGATTGCGGAAGCGCATATAAACGGTCGTGCTCTTTCAATGCTTCCTCATTCCCATAACAGCGTGCGGCAATCTCTTCCACCGTTATTGAAGGATCAACATCAACAGTGTAGAATGGATCAAATACTCTTACTAAAGTCCTGAGGAGATGAACATTATTACCAATGTCAATTTCGCCACGATTAAGCAGTAATTCTTCTTGGTGCTCTTCTTCTCCCAATTTTCTCATATAGCCGGCAAAGTCAGCTGGACCATTTCCAAAATATTTTTCTTCCCACATTGGTGTTCCACCGATGACGCTCAGCTCTCCCCCTTCGCTAGTCCTTCCTCGTTGTCTCCTTCCCAAAACAAAATAATCTTGCCCGTTCTCTCCTTTCGCTTTCACAATAAAAGCAGCTCCTAGTAAATTTGATAAGACGTCGGTTCCTTTCCTGCTCTCTCTTCCATTGACAACGACATAATCCCTTAACGTTACGCCGTCAGGAAATGACTGATCATCCGGCCTGAGCGGATCGTCCTGAGCAGCATCGGTTGCTTTAAATTGGGTATAGGTCATTGCTTGCCCGATTAATGTTGCTTCCTGCTCGGAGAAATGCCAGTCACGAACGCTTACATTTTTTCCGTCGTGACCTCCGCTTTTAATTAACTTTTCCAGAGCTCTTTTCTTCCGTGAATTGAGTGCTTTCGCGAACCTTTGACCGGGCTCAAACGGCTCATCTAGTGTTTCCATGGTTATGTCTGCTAACCTATACGTGCCTTCAAAAATAGCCGGAATTGTCTTCCCATACACTTCTAAAAAATGTTCATCATGATACGTCTCAACAAGCTGATGCATTTCTCTCTCTTTTGGAGCAAGAATATCTCTTTCTGTTGGAAGCGGCGCACTCTCTCCTGGCTGCAAGAAAAATTCTTTCATAAAGATATTTGACCCTAATGGAATGTTGTTAATGTGTTGGTGAAACATATTCATGTACCCCCTATTGTTGAATTTTTTGAAATTTTTATAAAGCGTTATAAATGTTATGGAATAAGGAATTGGCTGGTTTATTTATGTTGCATTAAATTTAAAAATCATCGGCAAACTGTATGGTATCAGATGAACAAAATACAAACTGTCATTTTTGATATGGATGGAACTATTGCCTTCCGCAATACTCATGACGCCAGCTACAATTCGTTTTTTCGGCATATGGGTTTAGAAAAGCAGGTACAACAAATTACTGACAAATACAATGATAAAGTGCGCAATGTGATGACGCCGGAAAATCATCAACGGCAGTTTGCAGAAACGGTTGCTCTGCTCAGAGGCAAAGCTGCTCCAGCACCTGAAGAAGTCTTTCCTTCCATCCCTTACGCACCGGGATTTACTCAATTCTGCCAATATCTCCAGTCCCATAGTGTCAATACCGGCATTGTTACACTTAGTCTTCTCTACGCTGCAAACAGAATCAAAGAAGAAAATAGTATACAGCTCGCTTATGCTAATGAGATCCATATCGAGAATAAATACTTTACCGGGACAGGAACTGTCCATGTGCTTTTTGGCAGCAAAGGAGAGATGGTTCAAAAAGCATACCAAGCTCTTGGCGGAACGAGAGAAACGACTGCGTATATTGGTGACAGCCTCAATGATGTTGACCCTTGGAAGTCTGTTGCACTTCCTCTTGGCGTAAACCTCCATCATCCGGAATGTAAAAAATATGTTCAGGCACATTTTGCTGATTTTAATGAAATACTTGATTTCTTCCAGAAAAATGTGGAATTGGAAAGAAAGATTTAAAATTAGGAGTTTATCTTGAAGATTTTTCCAGTTAATTCATTCTTCAACTAATCTCTTCCTTTATATATTTGATAATTTCTGTAGTAGCTAATTTATTGGTAGAAGTAAATACTATTTTCCCTCCATGAGATTCAACCGCTTCCTTTTCTAACATTAAAACAGGATCGCTAAGAGTATTATAATCTATTCCTTTAATGTATACATCTGGTTTTAAAATACGAATGACTTGCTGTGAATTTTCGTGTATAAGTACAAAATCAACTGCTTTTAACTGGCTTATCGCAAAAGCTCTGAGACCATGAGTAAAAATAGGTCTTCCTTTTTGTTTTCTGCTTCTGGTATTATGCTCATCCGGCGCTACTGAAACAACCAATATATCACACTCCTTTTTTGCGGCTAACAGATGAGTTATGTGCCCAGGATGCAAAAGGTCAAAACTGCCGCTGCAAAGCCCGATTTTTTTTCCCTGTTTCTGTAATGCCTGGACTTTTTCCAGCAGTTCTTCTTCCATAAGAATATTGTCGGAAACGTAACTTTTGCCTTCAGTTGTAATCATTGATTCCATTAAAAATAATTAATATTTAAATATGATGTAATATTAATCCAATAATTCCTTATTTTTTCTCAAAAATAACGTTCCAATCCGCGATGGAAAACCGTAACAGGGGCTGTCTGGAGGAAATAGTGCTTTGTACTTTGCCTGCAATTGTTCATCTTCGGCTGTTGTTTTCCATGCTCCATCCAAACGCTGATTCATCTCCAGCACTAAATCGAGGATTTCTTCCGGTGTATTTTCAATAATCTTTAATCCTGCCTCAGCAAATTCTTTTCCATCAGCAAAATACATTGCATGAGTATCAATAATTTCTTTAAAAGTCAGAAAGCGCTTTTTTTTGTTACCCCATATTTTTGAAGGAATAAACAAATCTTTTTTTCGGAAAGGAGGATAGGCAATTGATACTAAATTAGCATTGGCGACAGGAACATTAAAAATTGTCGGCACCATAAATAAACCGGCAGTATTCCCTACAAAGAATTTACATTTTGCCGGTAAATAAATATCACCAAAATCGCTGCGATGCTGCGTGGCATAATCAATAATTTTATGGTTTTTAGAGCTAATTTTCTTCTCCACAACAGAACCCATGCGCAAGGCATATCCACCTTGTCTTGTAAAATAATCTGCAGCTTTAAGATAATTGTCAATACTGCAATTGCGATAATTGTGATAACTATCGCCTTTCTCCCATTGCGCATTTAAGTACGAGGCATCACGGGCGTGAAAACAGATAAATGATTTCTCGTTAACACCCATTGTTGCACGAAGCTCTTTTCCTTTTTTTTCCTCTTCTTCTGTAAAAGAGATTGTTGGTTCAGCATTATTGAGCTCATAGAACATCGATTTATTCCACCAGCCAATACCCTCAACTAGATGTAAAGTGCTTAGCAGTG
>JAUYPT010000041.1 GCA_030695685.1 Nanobdellota archaeon
ACACTACATTTTTTTCTTTATGAATATTAAGAAAATATGCTGTAGAGACTCCAGTAATGCCGCCGCCGACAATGAGATAATCACAATTTATATTTTTATTCAGTGGCTTTCGTGGCTTATATCCGGGATTCTTCCAAAAAATCTCCTCTTTCATGATCTAAAAGCATACTTTTCTCTTTTATTAATCTATCTCCTGAGGTATTTTTACACTAACTAACGATAATTATATAAACCAATTATTCTTTTGTTAAAGAGAAAAGGATCATGTTCACCAAATCTAAACTTATTTTTTTACTTGTAGTAGTATCATTAATTCTATTGCTCATTCCTTTCACGGCAGCGTTTACACTTGATGTCAATTGTCCGCCTACTGTTACTGCCGGAAGTCCTGTACTCTGTACTATTGACCTTAGCGAAGATGTTACTGATGTCTTTGGAGATCAGTTTGTGATTACTGCTCCTGGTTTTACGAATGGAACACCTTTTTTGGAACCAGATACAAATGGTGTCAGTTCGTATAATTCCGGCGGCTTAGGCGCAACAACAATCTTATTAAAATTCAGTGAGGGACAGTCAGCCGGCCCTGTTGCCACGATGAATCTCATCGCCGGTACGACAGCCGGTGCATATACTATTTCCTTAACCGATTATGTTGCTGCAACTAGCACTACTCCAGATTATATTACTATTGTTGCTCTTGCTGGCAATACTTCAACACCTGATCCTATTTCTGATGGTTCTGGAGGCGGCGGTGGTGGTAGCGGCGGATCAGGTGGAGGCTCTGGCTCTTCTGGATCAAGAAGCTCTCGTTCAACGAGTAGTGGGACTTCTGTCACTGATATTGAAGAAGAACCGCTAGAACCAGAACAGCCAGTGGAAGCTTCCTTGCCATTAGAAGAGAGTGGTGTTACAGAAGAGACTAGCGCAGTTTCTTCCACAAAATATCTGTGGTTATTGCTTACAGGGATGGGCGTACTTATTGTTGTAGTCGTTGGCCTTCTTGTGATCTACTTGCGAAAAAGAGCAGCCTAATTTCTGTTGCTTCTATTTTCTATTGCTATTCTCCCGTAAAAAGCTGGTCGTATTTCTTTTTAATAATGGGAATGATGGTTTCTTCTAAGGGATATTCTTCTGCACCTTCAATATAATAAATATAATTAAAATAATTATTGGTAAATCTTATTGTTGTTTTCTCTTCTAATTCTGCGAAGCAATAATCTCCTACAATATCTACTGTCCATTGTGTCCCCTTTCTATTTTTACGTCGTTGAGCGTTGATGAAAATAACTGTTGAATCTTCTCGTGGGATAAGAAAAATAGGCTCATTGCTAAGTGCATATCCGTTTCCGGAAGGGGATGCAGCACCGCAGTACAAAGTAAGATTAGTTTTCTGTTGTACTTCATCCTCAAGGTCAAGGAAACCGCCAAGTAATAATACTAAATTGGGAGCGAGATGGTTTTGCAGAATGGATTGCACTTCTTGTTGCCCTTTGATGGAGAGGTCATATTTTTCAGTGCCATATTGAAATGGTATTCTTTTGTTTTCACTAATACCTTTCTCCAGCTCTTTAATACCTCTATCTACTCTTTTAAAATAATCTTTAATTTCCGCACTAAAAGCACTTTTCTTTTCCAGGTCATAGAGGCACTTTTGTTCTAAATGAGATTCATAGCGGGCAATGGTATCCTCATCTTTCATAATCTCGAGGAGTTTTTTGAGGTTAGGTTTGCCCATCTCTCGTTTTAAGAAATGGAGATTATTAAATATTGTGTGGCTATAGTAACTGAAGGATTTTGGAGTAGATATATAGTTAAGTCTAGATGTATTTCACTTCATAATAACTTTTTCTGCAATGATTTCTTTCTTGCCGTTATATTCTTCTACTTTTCCGTTGATCTCAATATAATCTCCTTCTTCTACGAAAAGATCTTGGTCATGAAACAGCACAACATCAACCGTTTCTACTTTTTCACCGGCAATTTCCAGAAAGATTGCCTTCTCATGGGTTCGTACAGATGTAATTTCTCCCCGTACGGTGATTTCTGTATCCAGCGGCATTGTTTCCAGGTCAAGATCAGGATGTACTTCTATTTTTCCTGCATAGCCATACATCATCACTAAACCAATAATCATGGTGATAGATGACACTTTCCAGAGCAGTTTTTCATTCATTCACAGTGTGAGAAAGCTATTTTAATTAAATATTTCCCCAAAAGTTTATATAATATCATTCTTCCTATAGTTTTATGACTCAGGAGCGGATGATGGAATTACGGGAACTGTTGCTTAACTTAGAGCGCCGTATAAAACCATTGGAATGGGACTCCAGCAGGAATCAAATTAATGAGTTTAAAAAACAAGAATTAGGGCGGTTAAAAGGAGAGTTTGTAACCTTGCGCACCGAGTTATCCGGATTGGAAGGAAAATGAATTTTTATTAGGTCTTTTTTCTCTGTAGTATTCTTGTCTTGATTGATTAATCCAGTTCATCTTTTTTTTATAAAATGGGTTAACTATTATTAAACTCTATTCTTCATTTTTCACTATTTTCAAAGAGTTATAAATGTTTATATATTATTATTATTATTATTATTATTATTATTATGGTTAAGAAATCTACACAACATCTTTCGGTCTATGTCGCAGTT
>JAUYPT010000046.1 GCA_030695685.1 Nanobdellota archaeon
ATTCGATGATCCCTTTCATTTTTCCCTGCGCGTGTTTCTTGAATAAAGCATTTATTTCCTGCGGCGTAACATCTTTTTCGGTTTCAATCGTAAAATCGGTCACGCTGCCATCTGTTACGGGAACCCGAAAGGCTAAGCCGCGGACTTTTCCCTGCAATTCCGGGATTGCTTCTACGGCGGCAACATCGGCGCCGGTTGACGTAGGAATAATATTAACTGCTGCTGCCCGTGCTCTTCGTAAATCCTTATCCGGACCGTCAACAACTTTTTGTGATGCGGTATAAGCATGAATGGTGGTAAAGAAACAGCGTTTTATCCCAACATGATCTTCAACGACTTTTAGTACTGGTGCAACGCAATTTGTCGTGCAGGAAGCATTGGAAATAATTTTATGCTTGTTTCTGTTAAACATCTTTTCATTCACACCCAGAACCAGTGTTGCCGTATTTGGCGGACAAACTTTATTGGCTTCGCATTTGCAGGGCGCAGAAATTAATACCCGTTTGGCGCCGGCATCAAGATGGGCGGCAGCTTTATACGGGTCGGTAAACCGCCCGGTGCTTTCGACAACAACATCAATCTTTAACTGTTTCCAGGGTAATTTCGCTGGCTCTTTTTCGGCAAGGACTTTAATTTTTTTATTTCCAACGACTAACATGCTGTCGGTAAATCCTATTTTTTCATCAAGAACACCATGCACAGAATCGTATTTGAGCAAATGGGCAAGTGTTTTATTATCAGTAAGGTCATTGACAGCAACAATATTGATTTTTTTGTCTTTATATGCTGCCCGGAAGACCATGCGGCCGATCCGACCAAAGCCATTGATTGCTACATTGATTGCCATAGTTCCTCTTTTATCGTTTACTAAATTTTTTTCATTTATATAATTTGCCCCAAACTATGTTGGTTTCAGTTACATTTAAATAATCTAATTATTTAAACCTCTCGATGATAACAGAGAAGTTAATCAATGCTGTCGATCTTACAGTTGAATCATTTACCCTGCTGAAAAAAGATAAGTCGCTGCTGATTCCTCCTATCTTAAGCCTTGTTGTTATTGCGCTGATAATTATTTTAGGCTTCATTTTCATTCTGCTTCCAGCAATTCTACTGGGTTTAGGAGGTACGGAACTAGGGTCTTATATTATTTTTTCATTGATGATGTTCCCGATCTACTTTGTTATTACTTTCTTTAGTGCGGCTTTGACATGGATGGTTTTAGAAGTGAAGCAAGGAAAAGATACGACCTTGCTGACAGGATTAAAGAAAGCAGCCGCTGAAACTGTCGATATTTTCCTCTTTTCCGTAACCACCTTAATCGTTGCGCTCCTTGTACGTTTAATCAAAGGCAAAAAGAGGGATCGTTTCAGGCACGCTGCCGCTGGTGTGCTTGACGCAGGCTGGGATGTCCTTGGCGGATTGCTTCTTCCGTCGATGATTTTGACGCATCACACCTTCTTTACTGCCTGGAAGGAAATCAAAGAATACCGGAAAACAATCCCGCAAGTTCTTGCTGGTAGCTTTGGGCTGGGATACATTTACACTTTAATATGGCTCGTTTTTTATGGAATATCTTTGATGTTAATATTTTATTTTAATTACCCTGGGACTGGTGTTCTTATATTATTGATTTCTTCCAGCTTGCTTCTTGTCTATGGCAAGATGATTAAGACCATTTATTTTGCCTTGCTGTATATCCAAATTAAAAAGTTACGATAATATCTTATTTTCAATTCAGAATATTTCCAGAAATTCTCTTGGATTAACAATTTTTATTGTTGTGAATTCTTTTAGTTTCAATAGATGTTGGTCACCAGATATAATAAACTGGGCATTTCCAACAACAGCTGTTTCTATTATAATATTATCATCAACATCTTCTTTGATTATGTTTACTATTCCTAGAACCTCTACAACTGTTGCCGTTTCTAAGATAAGACTCATCAAGCGCTGTTTTTGTTCATCACTAAAATTAAATTTAGGATAGTTTATGACTCTTTGTAATTCTTGTAGTTGTTGTGTAGAGGTCACTAAATCAAATTCGCCGGTTAAACACCTATATAAAATTTTTCTAGGTTCTTTATCCCATCCAAGAGCAGAAATAAAGATATTTGTATCTAGGACAACTTTTTTCTTGCCCATCTAACGGCCTCGTCTACATCTTTGCCGGTAATGTTATGTTTTTTGAATTGTCCTTCGATCTCTTTGGATAACTTCTCAAATTCTATTCTTACATTGGGGATTTTTACTCTTTTAAATAAAACACCGTTTTTTACGGGAAGGGGCACAAATCTGTCTCCTGCGTTAAAACCTTCAGCTTCCCTAATTTCTTGTGGGACCACTAACTGTCCCTTTAGGCTCATTTTAACGATTTCAGTATCCATTTTATTATGTCTCCTGTGACTTTTAGCTGTATAGTTAAACAGTTTAACAGTTGAACTATTTAAACTTTTCGAGAAATTTAATTGTTATGACCCAGATAAGGCTAAAATATTTAAAGTGCTTCCTGATATTAATGCTCATGTCTGAACTACAGCAAATCCCTTCCACAGAAAATATCGTATTCAAGCCAGCATTTACAGAGCGCTATGAAAAATTAACTGATTGGGAGCAATTTAAACAATACTCTCTTGCTTTCCTGCGGCGCAGCATTCGAATCAATACAATTCGAGGAACCGTTGCAGAAATTAAACAAGACATCGAAAAAAAAGGCTGGATTTTAACACCTATCCCCTGGTGTACGCAAGGATTCTGGATTTCTCATCCGCAGCGGAAAGATGTCGGCAACTTATGGGAACATCATCTTGGAAAAATTTATGTTCAGGAAGCAGCTTCGATGATTCCCCCCTTAGTGCTCAACCCGCAGCCAGGCGAGATCATGTTAGATATGTGCGCCTCTCCCGGCAGTAAAACGACG
>JAUYPT010000048.1 GCA_030695685.1 Nanobdellota archaeon
TCTAATTTTAAAGGATAATCAGTGTTGAAATATATTGAAACGTTATCCGTCAATTTTCCGCCCAGAATCATCTTTTTTAAGTATTCCAGAGAATATTTAGCTTTGTATTTATCCGTGCTTTCCGTCTTGATGACTGTGCGTTCATCGGGCCTGATCTCAATAAAGGCTTTGGACAGATCTCCTTCCGCCTTCACTGAAAACTGATCTTTTTCTCCTAATAACGTCACTGATTCCGCAACGACACTGACATCTTCAATTGAATCTGTTAAGATCCGGGAATGAGTTTCGATGGTGAGCGGAAAATTTAATTCCGGCACTTTCTGTTCCTTGTCTTCTAATTCTAGGATAGGAATGGAAAAAGATCTGACAGTATTACTTTTGAATTGAATTTTAAGCTTGTTTTCTTCCGTTTCCAGTGTAAGAATGTCATCGCTTTTTGCCCGCCGCAGGATCTGTTTTAAATTATTAAGGTTAATAGAAATGTTTTCCTCTTCTTTGAAATCATATTGGGTAAAGCAGCTGCTGAGCAGCTTGAAATGAACCATGGCAACATTTGCAGGATCCATGGCGACAAGTTCTAATTGATCTTTTTTTGCTTTCAGTGTCGCTTCTGTAACAAGTTCTGAAATAATCGCAATGCTTTCTTTGAAATATTTTGGTTCTGCTAAGACTAATTTCATAATACCATACCCTCCATGACGTTCAGAGGATGGGCTATTTATAAAATTTGTTGTTGTAAATAAGTATTATGAGAATAAATTTTGATGAAGCTATTTTAAGTTCAATCTCTTCCCGTCTTCCATAATATGGGTATTTTTGTATCCTAACTGCAAGGCTAGTTCAGCGATCATCTTTCCCTTTGCTGGTTCAGCGTGAATGGGCATGATATGCTTAGGCTTGACCATTTCAATCAAATCGCGATGGTCTTCCAACGCACCATGGCCGGAAACATGAACATCCCGAAAAATCCGGACATTGCCTTTCCGTAAATTTTGTTCTAATTTCTCTCGGTTCTGTTGATTAATTTTAACAGGGATAACATTGCAGCTGAAGACAACAATATCACCATCTTCTAATTTAAATGGCAGTTCATCCCTGGCAATCTTGGAAAGCACTGCTCTTGGCTCTCCCTGATGGCCCGTACAGACAATGAGATATTTTCCCTTTCCTGTTTTGTAAATCTGCTGTAATTTCTTGATCACCCGATCATGATAGCTTTCTATTTCAATGTCGCTGCTGAAATCAACGAGGTTGATCCTTTCCGCAGCTTTAATGTATTTTTCCAGCGATCTTCCTAAAAAGATTATTTTTCGGTTTAACTGTTTTCCCAGATCAATAATACTTTTTAACCTCGCTAAATGAGATGAAAATGTTGTTACAATCATTGCCTTTCCGGAACTGTTAACGCCTAACATGACATCTTTTAACATTTGTTTGGCAACGGATTCGGAAGGGCACTTCTTGTGCTCATGGGCGTAAAGGCTGTTCATAATCAACAATTCTATGCCTTCATTGCCCAGCTCTTTAATCCGTTCGTAGTTTGGTTTCTTTCCCAGAACAGGAGCATCATCAAGCTTGAAATCATTGGCATACATTATTTTTCCATATGGCGTATGGACAACAACAATGGCAGTGTGGGGAATAGAATGGGTAATATGGACAAATTCCACTGTTATTGTATTAGAAACTTTATATGAAGAGTTAAGGTTGACAGTGATAATCGGATTTGGTATCTTAAGGTGCTCATCATTGAGGATAGTTTTAAGCACTTCAATAGTATAGGGAGTAGAAACGATTGTTGCCTTGGGAAACAATGGTGCAGCGAATGGAATGGCACCAACATGGTCTAAATGACCGTGGCTGGGAACGATAGCAATCACTTTTTCTTTCCAATCATCAATAAATGTATAATTAGGAACAGCATTAGCCTTCAATAATTCTTTATATGTTTTGGTGCTGATATCTTCCCGGTCGTCGGTAAAACGAATATACTCTTCCATGCTTAATCCCATGTCCAGGATGATAACTTGATCATCAATTTTGAGAGCTACTGAATTGCCTTCTGTTTTAGAAAAACCGCCAATGCTGCAAATATCTATGCCCATAGTTTGAGAATAATAATCACCTTTAAAAAATCTGCGATTTTGAGGGGGATTTAAAACTGAGATTTTAGGGATAATTATGCTTAGGCCAATGACCTTCTACTGTTTTTAGAACTTTATATTGCAATCCTTTTTTATCCAGAATTCCAAGAGACTCTTCTGGAATCCAAAACACACCACCAACTTCATCTGTTTTCATATTTTGATAAAATGGAATTCCTCCTAACAGGAATCCTGTTCTTTGCACTAGTCCTTTCCTGCGTATTTCAATTTGTTTGTGGGAATCGTACCACATTTCTTCTAGTATTTTATCTGTCAGCTCTTGAACTGGTTTAACTTTTAATCCGCGTGCGTCCTTATGCTCAAATAAAAATCGTCTTCCTCTATCTAGGAAAGTGGCATAAATAGTCTCCGGTGGAACATCTATACCATCATATGGAATGTGTCCCTCTGAATTAGTCACTAAAAATACTAAAGATTGTGTTGGAATGTATCCAGGCATAATACATAAGAATTGTTTTCTATTTTTAAAAT
>JAUYPT010000049.1 GCA_030695685.1 Nanobdellota archaeon
TACTGATAGTAAATGGTTTATTTATATTTTGTTTTTTTATTTTACACACTGGGGGGGGGGTCAATAATATTTAAATAATATATTATAATAATAATAATAATAATAATAATAAAGTATAAAATGAGGTGTTATCAATGAAAAGTTCAAATAATATGTATCTAGCAATTGTTGCTATCGTGGCGGTGGTTGCAGTTGTAGTTTTAATTCTAAATTTTAGTGGAGGAAAGCAAGCAGTAGCAGGTGAAGCTATTTCAATATCGTTGCTTCCTTGTTCTGATTCTGATGGTGGATGGAATATTAATGATCCAGGAAAAACGATAAATCGTACAAGAACACATATAGATTACTGTCTCAATACCACAACCGTTTTAGAAGGTTTCTGTGAAGGTAATGCTGTTAGATCTCTCCAGGGAGATTGTGGCAGAAACAGGTTACAATGTTCTAAAGGCGAGTGCGTATAAAAATAAAGTATTATCGGGAGGAAATCTTCCCATTTTTTTTCTTTTTTTAACTTCAACCCCATTCAAATCTATCAAAACCTATTTAAATTGAGCAGCTTCTTTTCAAGAAATGGCTAAAAGCAATTTTCTGTTGGTAGATCTTAATGAAGCTAAAACGAAGCAATTAGCGGAAACGATTACCAGCGCTACCAGCCGGAAGATCCTTAATCATCTTGCGGAGAAAGAAGATACGGAAACAAATATTGCCCAAAGCCTTAACCTTCCCATTTCTACTGTCCACTATCACCTCCAAAAATTACAGCAGGCAAAATTAGTCTTAGCGGAAGAATTTCATTACAGCAAAAAAGGCAGGGAAATCAATCACTATAAATTAGCCAACAAATATATCATCATTGCACCAAAGAATATATCTGGGTTAAAAGAAAAATTGCAAGGGATTTTACCGGTGGCTCTTGCTGCTCTTGGCATCAGTGCAGTGATTAAAATTATCACCACCAATCAAATTTTTCCAAAAGCATTGAGCATGGCAGTAGAAGAGGCAGCACCGGCAGGAGCAGACGCTTTACGTATGGCAGCTGATACGGTAATGACACCATCATCGCCTGATATTGCTTTATGGTTTTTGGCAGGAAGTGCTGCAACAATTGTCATGTATCTGATTATTACGATTCTACGAGAAAAAATGAGTAAATAGTGTTGTTTAAACCTCGAAAATTTAATAAACCCGTTATCCTGTAATTTTTCTATGTTAATGGATTATAACCCCTTGAGCCTTGCTACTGATGCTAATCTCGTTGACGGGGCTTTACATCTCTACGAAGATGGAGTTTTCCACGACAGAGTTAAAATTGCCCTGCAGCAAGGCATTAATCTCTGCGAAGCTATTGAAGAATATAATGATGAGCCTGAACACTATTTTACCACAGGAGAATTAGATCTACGGCACTTTTTAGATATTCTCTGCAAGAACCACCCTAAAGTGAAAAAATCATTTGAGAAAACAACAGAAATTAGAAACTATCTGGAAGAATTAATCCATTGCGAAGAACCGTTAACACCAAAACAACGTCAAGAAGTTCATGATTATTTTTCCCTCATTGGGATAATTATAACCTACGGTGGATTCCGCTTTCATTAAAATTATTAGAAGCTGAGCTTTCCACCAGTGTATTCACTGGTGGTGTAATCCAAAGTTATGACTTATGGAAAGCTCAGCGTCAGAAATTCGACCACCGCTGGTGCAGACAGAAGCAAAGCTTCTGGCGCACAAATGAAGTAGTTTCTTCATTTTGTGTGTTCACCAGCGGTGGTCGAATTTCTTTGACTCAAAAAAAATAAAATTAAAAAAAGAAAAACTATTTCTTTGCAAACCGCCGATAGCCGAACCAGACTATAAATGCTACCAGTGCATATGGCAAGGCTAAGAACAGCAGGCTCAAGAGCCCATTAATGCTGGAAACTAACTGCCGCATTAATTCGGCAAATTTAATCAAAGCAATGCCAGCATATCCGGATTGTTTTTCCTGCAGGCTAAATTGAATAGTAACATACTCTACCCTCAAATTGGTATCTTTCAAACTATCTTCAAGATATTTAATCGTTCTCTCTTGATCAAAAATGCGGTCGTTTAAGAGAAGCTTGTCATTAATATCCTTCGCTTCCGCAAACAGCTGCTGATAGCGTTGTAATCGTGCTTTCTCAACTTCCAGCTGGTCTCTGATACTAAGGTAGGACCCGGTGATATCGTCCGTGTTCTCGCTGAACGACAAAATCTCTCCCAGTTCCTTCAATTGCATTACCACAGCATCATATTTGCTGCTTTCAACTTTAATCTGATAGTTCCCGGAGAAATACTGCAATCCAATCTCTCCAGATTTATAGACGTTCTCATTGAGTAAAAAAGAATCTGTCGATGTAATGATCGATTTTAATCTTCCTTCTGCTTCCTGAAATTTCCCGCGTTTAACTTCCGTGGAAAGATAGGCTGATGTTGTCAGAATCCGTTCTTCTGCTTCCGGTGCAAAACCATCGCCATAGGACGGAACTATACCGCCAGAATATCCCCGTCCATACGCGGCATCAGCCGCAATTCCCATCTCAGCAACGCCTAGTTTAGAAGTAATAGAGTACAGGGGAGATACTCCATCGCCAAAAAAATTCATTCCCAGAACTATTAAAAGTACTACAACAATCAGCCAGTTATTTTTCAATGTTTGTAATTGTGTTTTTAGGGTCATCTTTAAATCTCCAGGTCTAAGATCCCAAAAATTGTCCTAAATTTTTGAGGATAATAATCACCTAT
Organism: Nanobdellota archaeon; assembly: GCA_030695685.1. Taxonomy (GTDB): domain Archaea; phylum Nanobdellota; class Nanobdellia; order Woesearchaeales; family GW2011-AR9; genus JAUYPT01. The sequence goes on from JAUYPT010000049.1 coordinate 2,764, forward strand.
TTGTCCAGAAAGACGAACTTATTTATAAACGTTACAAAAGGTTCAACGGGAGTTGAAGTTAAGCCATGAACATTAAGATAAAAATCATTTTAAATTAATATCATAAAACCGCAGATAGGCAAACGATTTCTCATCCAGCTGATCTAATTCTGCTACTTTCTCTAAACCACTCTTTACTCCTTTCCCATGATAAATATCACATCGATTAATAATAGCCATATCAACATCTTCTAATCGTGTGACACTCATTCGTGGACCAATATAATCAATTATTGTAAACCCACTATCTGTTTTTTTGACATAGACCTCGCAAAAGCCACCCCATAGACGATCATAAATTTTTTGATTCTCTGGAATTTTAAATAAAATTACATAGTCCAAAGATGTTTTTTTAATGTCATCCCAAACAAAATATTCATCTGGATAAAATGGTTTAGAATTGTCCCAGATAATCTTATAAATTCCTTCATCCATTTTTACGGCGTCAATCGTTCCGGATCACGCGGCAGTAAAATTGCTTCCCGGATATTGCCGAGGTTAAGCATCTGTTCCACAATCCGATCTAATCCCATCCCCACGCCGCCATGAGGAATAACGCCATAGCGGAAGATATCTCTATAAAATTCCAGCTTCTTCAAATCAATGCCTTTCTCTTTGCATTGTTTTTCCAAAATTTCTAACCGATGCTCACGCTGTGCTCCCGTAGCAATTTCCACACCATTGTAAATTAAGTCAAATGATCGTGTCACTTTGGGATTATTTTCCGGCCTCATGTGATAGAAAGGCCTCTTTGCCCAGGGATATCCTAAGGTAAAGACAAAGTCAGAATGGTACTTTTTCTTCACAATTTCACCGAGTAATTTCTCTGCTTCAGCATCTAAATCTTCATTCTCCGGAATAGTTTTTCCTTTCTCTTTGAGCAATTTTTTGATCTCCGGCATATCTAAGCGGGGAATTTTGGGAGGAATATTCAGTTTAACGCCTACTACTGTTAGTTCCTCGGCGCATTGCTTGATTAATTTTTCCAGCAAAAATGTAAAATATTTTTCAATGACGTCCATGACATCATGCTCATCCTTGATAAATCCCATTTCAAAATCTATGCCGATGAATTCTGTTAAATGACGGGTAGTATGCGATTTCTCTGCCCTGAAGATTGGTCCAATCTCAAACACTTTTTCCAAGCCGGCAACAACAAACATTTGCTTGTAGACTTGCGGCGACTGCGCTAATGATGCCTTTTTCCCAAAATAATCAATCTTAAACTCTTCCGCACCGGATTCAACGCCGGATTTAGTCAGTTTGGGAGTGTTAATGTTAATGAATTTTTCTTTGATAAAAAATTCATTGGTCAAGGCATAAATGACCGATCGTATTTTAAAAATCGCAGCAATTTTATTTCTTCTCAAATCCAAAAAGCGATAATCTAATCGTTTGTCAATATGAGTAGTTGTCTCTTCGGTAATTTCAATCGGCAGCGGCGTTTCAGACCTGCTGATAATGTCGATAGTGGTGGCAGAAACTTCAATCTCACCGGTCGACATCTCTTTCTTTACCTGGTTTGCCGGCCTTTTCTTAACCTCACCTTCGATTACAACAACGGATTCCTTTGGTAACGTTGCAATTTCTTTCGACAGTTCAGGATTAAGAAAAACCTGGGTGATTCCGTATCTGTCCCGCAGCAATAAGAAACCTATTTTTCCCTGAATTCGGAGGGTATCAACCCAGCCGCAGAGGGTAACTTTTGTGCCTGCTTCCTTTGACGTTAGTTCGCCGCAGTTATGTGTTGTTAGCATACTAAGCCAGAATAAGGGCTAGTTTTTATTATTTGTGGTTGTACTTAAGAATCTTGTAAAATCCATAGAGATTTGAATATTAAAAGAAAAATTTATCGTACTTCTACTATTACTCCTTGTGCTGAAGGATAGTTTACAGTTTGGATTGGATATCCATAAGCAATAGTTATATCTTTAAGATTTACTTTATATTTTCCTGACACTGGACCAGCAGTCAAAGTAAAATAAGCGATTTTATTATTTGCAGGAACATAAGCATTAGTCCATGTGAGTAATACTGTTGGATTGTTGTTATTAATACCACCAGAAGCCCCACTAAATGGCGAAACTGGTGTAAATGTTATAGCTTGATTTGCATTATAAAGCAATAGATCAGCCTCAATTTTAAACTGCATTCCCACCGGTCCTGGTG
>JAUYPT010000056.1 GCA_030695685.1 Nanobdellota archaeon
ATTTGTGTAGCAGCAGCGCTCGATGCCAATGGGCAATATTGCCAGACTGGTGCTGAATGCTCTTCCGGAAACTGCGGAGCATCAGATGTCTCTGGCAACAGGATTTGTACAGCGTCAGATCATACTATCCCTAACGGGCAACCGTGCGTAACAAGCACTGAATGTGAGTCTTTTACCTGTGGCAAGAGGAATTTTTCTCCCTATGATTCGATTTGTGTTAATCCAGGAAGCGATTCCAGCGGGAAACAATGTAGAGTTGGTTTAGAATGCTCTTTTGGTGTTTGTAATTCTAATGGTTTATGTGGTTAGAATTTTTCTTAAACTGTTTTGAAAAGAAAGATTACTTGTTTTTCATTTTCTGAACAGCAGAATAAAGCTGTGTCAGTGTTTTTCCAATGAGTCCCTTAGCTCCTTTTACGGATTCAGCGATATATTTTGCGGCAGCTTCTGAAATGCCTTGCTTGTAAAGATATTTTTCTTTAAATTCGTATAAAGGATCTTCATCTCCGGAATAGATTCTGTTGCGGCCTTCCTTTTTGGCAACCTGCATGTATTTATCTGCTCGGTCCTGCGCCGCTTCGTATTGTTCCATCTCCGTATTATATTCCGCCACGCCGAGAGAGATGGTTACTTCTAAGCCAGTATAACCTTGGTTTTTGTCTTGGCTCTTTTTCTGAACTTCTTTTCGTATCCTTTCGGCTACTTTAAGAGCATCATCAAGATTTCGACAGCGGTAAATAGCCACCATTTCTTCTCCGTGCAGATGGTAATTATTATGCTTATTCGCTAACTGGTCGTCTTCCCTTAAAGTTTGAGTAATAATCTTATTAACATCGACTAAGACTTGATTTCCAGTATGTTCTCCATAAATCTTGTTAACGTCACCAAAATAATCAATATCAATCATGGCAATGTAAATTTTTTCATTGTTTGGGTGATCTCCTATCCTTCGGCCATAATTAACAATGTTTTCCAAATCTTGATTTAATTGCCGTCCATCTGGCATACTGGTAACAGGGTTCTTGTTAATTTCCAGATCTACATCTCGCAAGAACTCATCCGTAACAGGGCCTTCTTGTCCCACTATTTGGATTACTCGTTGTTTTAACTTATCAGATGTCATACTCTGCTTAAGAAGACTTTATTTATAAATCTTTCTTTATTTTTATCACTATTAAGTTATTACAACTTTGAAGCTAAAAAAACGGTTTTTTTCTCTTTTTGAGTCTTTTTGAGGATAAAAAGGAGGCTGACGAGTACTAAAATAAGAGAAATCAGCTGGGAATAGGTTAATGTAAAGCCAAAAATGAGTGTTGCCGTCGATTCAGTCGTATCCCGGAAGAATTCAAGGAAAAAGCGCATCATGCCGTGAAGCAGTATATACGAGGCAAATATCTGCCCCTCCCACTGCTTATAATTGCGTAATTCCAGTAAAATGGTGAATACGAGAAGATTGCCTAAAGAAAGGTAGATCTGCACCGGGTGGATAGTAGTGCCTATAAGATATTGGTAGCCTGGACCAAGAAACTGAATCGCCCAGGGCAGATTAGAGGGGGTTCCAAAGTCATCACCCATAAAGAAGCAGGAGACTAATCTGCTCAGAAATTGCCCCAGTGGAATTGCCGGTGCAACAAGATCTGCTATTGTTCCAGCATTTTCGTTCTGAAGTTTAAGATAGACATAGCCAGCAATTGTAGCGCCAATGAGTCCTCCGTAAAAAACATGTCCTCCTTGGCTGAGATCAAAGATGCCTTGATACTGGAACCAGCCCGCTCCCCAGGGGCCGAAGTAATGAAATACTCTGCCGCCCCAAAAGGCACCGATGATAATAACGAAAGTAAGGCCAATCATACGCAGGGGATTTAATCTATGAATTTTAGTCATCTTGTAAATCCACCATAAAGGAAGAATGAGTGCTGCAGTCACACCAAGAAGATACGGTGAAATTTGCTGTGAGAAGAGTGTGATTATTTCATGCCGAAAATAAGGGATGGCCATTATGTCTTTTACTATTAACAATTAATTATATAATTTACTATTGTCGGGAAAATTAATAAATCTATTCACTATTTATCATTCCATGAAACGTATTCTCTCCAATCGTTGGATTTTATATTGTTGTATTTTACTCTCTGGTTTTTTCATTGCAGTGGCATTTATTGCATTTAACACTTCTTATCAATTTCTTTTTTGGCCTGTATTGATTTTTTTCGGCATTATTTTTGTAATTTCGGTAAATAAAGTTATGGTAATACCTTAATTTAAGTTATTAAGTATCAATGTTATCTTTAATGGGAGGTAGATACATTTAAATATTAATATTTCTTTATGCGAGATTAATATTAATTTAGTTTCAGGAGATTTCAAAAGAGGTGTTTATGATGGTTAGCATTACAGTTTCAAAGTTAAATCGGTTTTTTATTATTGGATTAGTTCTCATGTCAATACTGATTATAGGCGCTTCTGCTGCTGTGCCATGGGAACAGCAGACTAGTGCGCTTACGGGCAGTCTTCGCGCCATTGATTGCATCAGTTCGACTGTATGCTGGATAGCTGGTTCATCATCAACGGCAGAAAAATTACAGAAAACAACCGATGGCGGAACAACTTGGATGCTACAGCCATTCACATCAGTTGAAAATATTGCTGATATTGACTTTGCAGATGGCTCTATAGGATATATGTTTTCATCCTCAACATCGAATTTCTTTAAAACGACTGACGGCGGAAATAGCTGGACTACCTTTTTATTACAAATGCAAAGCGTTGGACAGGCGATGGATTTTGTTGATCCTAGCAACGGATACTTTTTAGCTCGCAACGGTGAATTAGCCAGGACAAATAATGGCGGCGTTACTGTTTTTTACCCTCGAGGCCAGGGAAGTTCTATTTTTGGCACTACCATTTTTCATAATGACATTGATTTTGTGGATCCTTTTATGGGCTGGGTCGTTGGATCTGGCGGTAATATTGCCAAGACAATCGAGTCTGGCAGCAGCTGGCAATTTCAAACTAGCGGCGTTACGACGTCTTTAAATGCTGTTTATTTCCTTGATGCTAACCGTGGCTGGGCTGTTGGTACTGCTGGTACCGTTCTGAGAACAACTGATAGTGGAACAACGTGGACAGTTATGGGTAATGGCGCTTTGAGTGATAATCTTTTAGATGTTCATTTTGTGGATCCCAACATTGGTTATGCAGTTGGTGTTGGTGAGTTTGGCCGTGAAATTTTGAGAACAACTGATGGCGGAGCTACTTGGGTTACAGAATTGATTTCACCCAATACGCTCGTCGATATTCATTTCAGCATCGGCTTTTTCCCTGACCTTATTCCTGGCTGGGCTATCGGCAATAATGGCGCTATCTATAAAAGAAGCGGTGGCGGAACGCCAAGTTCTCTTTGTGGTAATAATATTTTAGAATCACCGGAAGAATGTGATGATGGTAATGTCGTCAGCGGTGACGGCTGCTCCGTCGACTGTACTGCTGAAACACAAACCTGCGGCAATGGAGTGGTAGAAGGAACAGAGCAATGTGATGATAACAACGGCTTCAGCACTGATGGCTGTTCACCAGCCTGTACTGTTGAAACGGGCTTTGTCTGTAGCGGAAGCCCTTCCTCTTGCGTACTTGCTTGTGGGAATGGCGTTGTTAATGCTGGTGAACAATGCGATGATGGTAATAGAGTAGATAATGATGGCTGCAGTAGTTTATGTGATCTCGAACTGTGCGGCAATAATGTTCTTGACTTAGGTGAAGTCTGTGATGACGGAAATAGTCAGGGAGGAGACGGCTGCAGCAATGATTGCCTTTCCCTTGAGACTTGCGGCAATGGGTATAAAGATATTACGGAACAGTGTGATGATGGTATGCAATGTTCTTCTAATGGTGTTTCTTGTACTAGTAATGCTGATTGTTTTGGAGCTATTGGAGATACTTGTGTTGCAAGAGACGGTGATGGCTGCACCAGTTTCTGCTTCCTAGAAGGGACTTCAATTCTTGATCAGACCTATAATTTTAAAGGCTTAACAATTGAAAGTATTGGCTCTCAGCCAGTAGCCATAAATTATGCAACACCTGATGTTTTTGGAATAACAATTCCTGCCGGCGGCGAAGTGTTGATTACATTCCCTAACGCACCTGCAGGCGTAATGTCGACAGCACATTTATTCCCAGGAACATACACTCTTAGCTTGAGAGCGTGCAATATTGGATCTATTGACACGATTTGTGCTGGAGGGAGCAGCAGGATGAACTGCGGCTACTTAATTGAAGGATCAGGATCGTATTCCCGCCAACTTGACATTTCTACGGAAGCTACCTTCAATATTGATTCTTCGTTAGAAGTAGGTGAAGA
>JAUYPT010000101.1 GCA_030695685.1 Nanobdellota archaeon
AAAAAATCCTCTGCTTTGAAGCTCAAAAATAGTCCTGTTAGTATGCTCATCAAATACTCCCTGCAGCGTTTTGAACCGTTCTTGGTAATTAAGGGTGACCATATGTAAAGATATAGTACATATCACTTTTAAATCTGTTCCTCAAAATAGATAACTCCTTCTAAGTAATAAAACTAACAAAACATTTATAAATAATTACTATTAACTAGTGATTATAAACACCTCTAAACCACCTCTTCCTCAGTAAGCCTGGAGTCAAATCTAGGTTTGCTGAGGTTTTTATTTTTAAAATAGATTTAATAGGATTATAAATCAAATTCTTCTGAATAAGTTTTTAAGAATTTTAAACCAAAGAATTTATATAGTACCAGCTATAAATTCAAAATCAGCCCGTCCCAGAGATTACCTGTGGGAGTCTACGGCAAAGCCAAACCATGAACATAGGGGTTAGGTTCGGGCATCATAATCATTATTTACGGGAAAAATAGAATCATCATCATGTTCAATCGTTTCACAGTACAGTAAAAATAAGTTCCGTTTTACGAGAGAGAGTTTGTTTCTATTTTTCTGGCGAATAAAGGCTATTACACGACAGAAAGAAATACAGAAGAGTGCTTCATCAATTACTATTATACTAAAAGTGCGAAATATTCAAACAATTATCCGCACTTTTGTATATACAAATGTGATTAAATTGATTCGAAAACTAATCACATTTAGTATACAATGAGGGGTAGACGTTAAGTGCTCTTTCTGATCATTCCGGAGGGGAATTACTATGGCAAAAATAAGCCCAGTTGCGGCAAAGTATATCATTCATTCTGCGATTGCGATCGAAGGTATCGTTGATCGTCCTGATGTCATTGGGGCAATCTTCGGCCAAACCGAAGGCTTGCTGGGAAATGACTTAGAATTACGAGAATTACAGCGCAGCGGCCGTATTGGCAGAATTGAAGTTAATATGAATACCAGCGGCGGTAAAACGCAGGGAGAGATTATCATTCCCAGTTCTTTAGATAAGACAGAAACTGCTATTGTTGCAGCGGCATTAGAGATTATTCAACGCATCGGCCCCTGCAATTCTAAAATTGAAGTTAAGAAACTGGAAGATGTCCGAACGAGCAAACGGCAGTTCGTGATTAACCGTGCAAAAGAATTGTTAAAGCATCTTATGGAACAAACACTTCCTGATTCCCAGGAATTAGCAGATGAAGTATCGCAATCCGTTCGGATGATGGAAGTAATGGAGTATGGGGCAGAAAAACTTGCTGCCGGCCCTGCCATTGACGAAAGTGAAGAAGTGATTATCGTGGAAGGCAGAGCAGACGTCTTAACCTTGTTAAAACACGGGTTTAAAAATGTTATTGCCATGAACGGAACATCAGTACCGCAAACAATCAAAGAGCTCACCCAGAAAAAAACTGTTACTGTCTTTGTAGATGGTGACCGTGGCGGAGATTTAATAATTCGGGAATTGTTAAGTGTTGCCGAAGTTGATTTCGTCTGTAAGGCTCCTGATGGCAAGGAAGTAGAAGAGATTACCAAAAAGGAAATCCATAAAGCGCTTCGTGGAAGGATTACAGCAGAACAAGCACGCTTAGATTTGAAAATTGATAGCGATGGCGCTTTGAAAGAGCAGGCGCCGTCGACGAGGCAGAACTTCAGCCGAAATCAGCAAAGACCAATGCTCCGGCGAGGGATTTTGAATGGTAAAACTGAGTATCCGCGGCAGGAACAAAGTGCTGATGGGTTCCGCGCAGCAGCTGCATCTCGTGAAAAAAAACTTACTGTCGATGAAAAGAAAATATTTAAGCAGATGATGGAAGATTTGTTTGGAACACGAGGAGCCTGCATTTTCGACCAGAGCCTGAATGTTCTTGGAAAAGTGCCTTTAAGTGAGTTAGCAACCACCATCAAGAGCCTTAACAGCGGCGTCTATGCACTGGTGCTTGACGGTACTATCGACATTGAGTTAGTGCGCGTTGCCGAGAAGATTGGCATTAAGCATATCATCGGCACTAATTCCAGTGTCCAGGAAGCACAGAAGATAAATGTGCTTATGGATGAGCAATTGCAGTTATAATTATTTATTCTTTTTATTTTTAGTTTTTTCTTCTTTTCTACTAACCACAAGGTTTTTATGTTTCGTTCTTCTCATCAATACTCATGGTGTTTGATGTTGTTATTGGCAGGTCAAAGCAGGATCTGGCAAAATACGGTAAAGATGGAACAATTCTTATCGGAAAACAGTATGTGAAGATGGGTCAAACTACATCTCTTTCTAATCCCGTTTATCTTGATGTTGCCGGGTCTCATGTTGTTTTTATCGTTGGGAAACGGGGAAGCGGAAAATGCCTCGACGGCGATACCATTATTACTCTCAATGATGGTTCTCTCGTTAAAATTAAAGATTTAGAGCATAATCAGAAAAATATCTTTACGTTAGACACTACATTTAAAATTAAAGAGGCACAAAAAACTCACTTTTACAAGCGACAGACGCATAAATTATTGGAAATTGGATTAAGAACCGGTAAAAATATTAAAGTCACACCGGAACATCCTTTATTAACAGTTAAAGGCTGGGTTCCGGCTGAACGGCTGCATTGCGGTTCCAGGATTGCGACGCCTCGTAAATTAGAGGTTTTCGGTGAAAACGCTATGAAAGAATGCAATGTAAAACTGTTAGCGTACCTTCTTGCAGAAGGCCATCTTGGCAACAGGTTTGTTCTTTTTTCCAACTCTGATGAAAAAATAATAAATGACTTTAAAAATGCTGTAATGAATTTTGATGCTAATCTAAGAATAGACATTCATAGTAAAAAATTTTGTTTTAGGATCAGTCAGATAAAAAAAAGAATGAAAGAGTTAAGCAAGAGAAACGAAAAAGGGCAATTTATTACTGGCCCGAAATTTGATCACTCTTCCATTCGTTGGTGGCTGGAGGGCTTTAATCTTTATGGGACTACTTCTTTAACTAAATTTTTGCCTGAGGAAATATTTACGCTTCCAAAACATCAGCTTAGTCTTTTCCTGAATAGGCTGTTTTCCTGTGACGGAACTATTTATCATCAGGCTAATCTGTGGTTTATAAGTTACTGCTCTTCTTCTGATAAGCTGATATCACAAGTGCAGCATTTGTTATTACGATTTGGAATTGTTGCCAAAATAAGAAAAAGAACCATCCATAAAAAAGACAAAACTTTTCACAGCAATGAACTGGAAATCTGTGGCGAAGGCGTAAATCGTTATTTACAGGAAGTTGGTTTCTACGGCAAAAAAGAAGAGAG
>JAUYPT010000113.1 GCA_030695685.1 Nanobdellota archaeon
GCTATGGCAAGAACGACTGTTGCTCTGGCGTTCAGAACCAGTTACTGTAAAATTGGAACGGCCTACCCGGCTGGACCGAGCGCGTTCGTTGGGATACAAGGCAAAACAAGGCATCATTGTGGTCAGGCAACGGGTGCTGCGTGGCGGACATACCCGTCCGCAGATCAAACGGCGGCGGAGACCAAGACATTCTGGGCTTACGTTATCCTTGCGAAAGAGTTATCAGCTTATTGCCGAGGAAAGAGTGCAACGGCAATTTGAAAATCTGACGGTGCTTAATTCGTACTGGGTAGGGCAGGATGGGAAACATTACTGGTATGAAGTCATTCTGGTAGATTCGCATCATCCGGTCATTCAGTCAGATCCTTCCCTGAATTGGATTACCAAGGCTAAAAACCGAAGCCGGGTATTCCACGGGAAAACCTCTGCTGGTAGAAAAAGCCGGGGAATGCGCGGAAAAGGCGAAGGCTTTGAGAAATCCAGACCTAGCCGACGAGCTCATTTGCGCCGGCAATGAGAAAACCATTTCTTTTTCTTTTTTTTATTCTCTTTATCGGGCTGGCAGCGCTCCGCTATGTTGATTTTGACTTTAGTTCTTTGACCGGAACAGCAGTTGCACCGCTTCATTCGGCGGTGAAAGATCAAGGAGACCTAGGGGTTTATTTCTGTCCCCGGGAAGATTGCGAGTCGGCGTTAGTGCAATTTCTGAACTCAGCAGAACAATCTATTCATTGCGCGCTGTTTGAAGTGGGACTGGATGCAGTGAAAAACGTGCTTGATACCAAAGAAAAAACGATGGAGGTTAAGATCATTACTGATAATGATTACCTGTATAAATTTAACCGCAGCTTTGTCCGTGCAGATACGTATGGCCTGATGCACAATAAGTTTTGCGTGATTGACGGTAAGAAAGTATCCACGGGCTCGATGAATCCTACCAACAACGATGCCCACCGGAATAACAACAACCTGCTGCTTATTAATTCCAGCGTGTTAGCCCAGAATTATGAAGAGGAGTTTCAGGAGATGTGGGCCGGAAATTTTAAGAAAGGGGAGCGAGTACGCAACCCTTCTATCCTCCTAGAAGATATATCCCTCTCTAATTACTTCTGTCCCGAAGACCATTGCGCAGAACGGATCAATGCTGAGCTGAGGGAGGCAAAAGAGTCCATTTATGTTATGGCCTTTTCCTTCACTAATGAGGGCATCGCCAATGTGCTGCTGCTGAAGCATCTGGATGGGGTTCCAGTCCACGGCATCATGGAAGCGCGGCAGGTGACCAAATATTCAAAGTATGAGGTGCTGCAGTATCAGGGACTAGATGTCGTAAAAGATAATAATCCCGGCAATATGCATCACAAGGTGTTTATCATTGATCAAGAGACAGTCGTTACCGGCTCATTCAATCCCACTGAAGGTGGGGATATACGCAATGATGAGAATATTCTGATTATTAAAGATAAAAATATTGCCAAGAAGTTTAGAGAAGAGTTTGAATATGTATATTCTCTGAAAAAACCTTAAATGAATATGCTGTTGGAAGAATGAGTATTATGGTCTATGATAATCTATGCGAACAGTTTGGTCTTGCACACGAACCTCCCTAAATCGGAATCGATCTTGTCCATTATAAACTCCATGAAAGGTAACTGGTTCAGCATCAGTATCACTTATTTCTGAACGGATAAGAACTGCTGCATCTCGCATATAATCAGGGACTAAGGTATATGTATCATCAGCATTGACCAAAATATTTCTTCCATGTACATCGCGAACTACGGCGGAGAATCCAAAATGATTAGTTGGACCATAACTGGTTTCTACGCTCATGGGCTCGCCAACTAACTCCACTTCTTGTTGGCGTGACGGTCTATGGCTAACTGAGTAGTAAGTTATTGCAACGGAAGCGATAACGGTTAGAGCAAGAGTACCAAGAGAACCATAGAATATTCGCTGCGATATAGAACGAGAAGGCTTGGATGGGGCAACTCTTGCCTCAAGATTTTGTGTCATGAAAGAAATAAAGTGAACCAATTTTATAAAGCTTTCCCAAATCCAGACATTTTAATCAAGATTGCTTTTGCTGAATAGAAAATTGAATAATAGGAATGACCAATAACTGTGCTGTAAAATGTGAAACCTTTTTCCAGTTTAAATTGTTCTTTCTGGAGTGCTGGATTACTGTAAACCTCGAACAGCATTTGTGCCGCTACCAGCTCGTTCTCTGCTCTTTGAAGATAAAGTTCTGCCTCATCACTCATTTTTTTCTTCCTCGTAGTAGGTTGCAATACTCAATAAAACCATAATAGATAAGATTTTTAATAAGATTTAAATATAGACTACTTCTTATGAATAGTAATATGACTGGTAAAGAATTATACTTGCGAGGTTTATATTCCATCAGTCCATTTGATGGTAGAGAAGCATTATTTACTATAGGTTTGCGACAAATACTTTCCGAAGGTGCTTTACATAGATATAGAGCTGTGGTCGAAGTTGAAAATTTAATCAGTTTAGCTGATTCTGATCTTCCGCACCGACCAGAAGTTTCTGATGGTGAAAGAAGAGCGCTGAGGGACATTATTGCTCCTGAAAAATTTGATTCTGGTGCTGTAGCGGAGTATGATCATTTTGGAAGGAGAGGTATTGGTCCTCTGGAACATGATGTGAAATCAGTGGAGATCTATTTAAGAGAAAGATTATCTGAAGAAGGATTGGGACATTTGAATGAATTTTTGCATTTTCCCATGACTTCTGAAGATGTCAATAATCTTGCCTACAATTTAATGATGAGAGATGCAGTTAATAAAGTATGGCTTCCTAAAATTTTAGAAACTTCTGATAAACTTGCGGACTTGGCAGAACGACATGCTGCTATTCCAGTTTTGGGAAAGACTCATGGAATGAATGCCTCGCCTACAACTGTAGGAAAACGTTTTGCGTATACTTTAGATAAATTAACCGATAGTCTTCATATTATAGAAAAGATGAGGCTTAAAGCAAAGTTTTCAGGACCTGTTGGAAATCACAACGCTATGACTTTGGTTGTTCCTAATTTTGATATGAATAGTTATGCCAGAAGATTTGTTGAAAGCTTTGGCTTTGAATACTCCGAAACAGAAAATCAAAGAATTTCGCATCAGGAGATGGTAAGGTTATTAGGTGAAGTAGCAATTGTGAATACGTTTGGAGCAGACTTTTGTGACAATATTCGCCATAATGTAATGATGGGCTGGCTGTACCAAGAAGGGGAATCATCTCAGGTTGGTTCTTCCGTAATGCCTCACAAAATTAACCCGTGGTTTTTTGAAGTTGGGCAAGGTTATTTTGAAATTGCCAATAGGTTAATTGATGGAGCCAGAGACGGATTATTGATGAGCACCTTTGAAAGAGATCTGACGGATCACCCCTGGGAAAGATTGTATGGTGAAATGTTTGGGGGAAGTCTGGTTGGATTTTCGTATATTTCTGAAGGACTAGATACGTTGAGAGTTAACGATAAAAGAGCTCTGGAAGAATTAAGAACAACGCCAGAAGTTCTTAGTG
>JAUYPT010000121.1 GCA_030695685.1 Nanobdellota archaeon
GTTCTTTAGGTATGACGCAGATTGAAGGCTCTAAATATGCCGGAATAAGCGTATCTACTTTCCAAAGATATCAGGTTACCCTAGGCTTAGAACGATGGAAGGCAAATAAAACTATTCCAGAATATGAAATTTCGAGAATAAGTGAAATTCGGAAAACAGGAAAAAAGCTGAAGGAGATAGCTGAAATAACAGGCTATTCAATGTTAACCGTTAGAAAATATCTTGCTAAGGAAAGAAAAAAATAATGATGATAATATAAGAAAATCAACATCAATCTCTTAACTTTACTTACCTCCAAACGCTGACAATTTCTTCTGCTCCTTCTTCTCCAGCAGCAATCTGCTTTGGCGTAAAAGTAACCTCAGATCAACACTAAATTTCTTCTTGATAAATTCTGCAGCATACTTTAACATTAACTCCTGTGATGCAAACTGCAGTGGCTTCTCCTGCACGCTTTTCCTGGTTGCTTCCCGGCAGACCCATACTCCTAAAGGAATAGTATATTCATCCGTAATAAACCGCAGCGCAAGACAGGAGCTTTGCCGTTTCATCTGTTTCATTTTCTCTAAAATCGGCACTCTGGCAGCATAATAGCCGCCGGCAGTTTCATCAGCATATGTTTTCCGCCCTTCATAGCCTTCGTAATCTGTAGAGTAGGCAAACCCATTTTTACTCCAGGGATTAACAGATTTTCCAAGATACGTTTCAAATAATTCATAACTCCAGATTTCTGGAAAAAATAAGAGCAGGTAATAGTTTCCCCAGCCGCCGCCAAAGTGCAGTTGGCAGTCTCCTAGAGGTAAATCTTTTATTTCTGTAATCAATTGTTTGCCAATGGTATCATCAACTGCAGTTATGCTCCAGCGTGTCGGCACAAGCTTTCTATTTTTCGATAATCCTAGTGTTCCAACAGACATTAATTTGCTCAAGGAATTTTCTTCAAAGCCTTTGTGGTATAAGGAAAGAATGCCGGATGATGCTTTTAAATCCGTGTCATGAGCAATTTTTTCCACCGCGCTGTTAATTTTTGTATTGGCTGTAATTCGTGCCCGCAGGATAGAACTGGCAGGACCAAAGGGAATAATTTCCCGCTCTGGCTTGACATCCAATGTAGGTTTATTTTTTAGGTTAACTTCCACTTCTGCAGCAGTCTGGGCCATGCCTATCTCCTGAATGATATCTAAAAACCGTCCCGGCTGATGTTTAATCTTCCACTTTTGTCTGGAATTAACAAGGCCATACCGCAGGCTGGCAACAGTATTTATTGCCGTATTCTGCTGGCTCCATGCCTGCGGCGAATCATAGAGAGGATTATAATCAATTATTTGCGGGCTGAGCAGGCCGATGTTAACCTCTGGATATCCATAACGGCCGATAAAAGGAGCAGGCGCTGAACCCTGAAAATCCTGTTTAAACGTTTTGTGTATCTTTAACTGCGGTATTTGCTCAATGTCTTTGTATTTGATGCGGTGAATGTGCATCCTCTGGCTGAAGAATATGTAGTTTAAATAGCTTGTTGGTGGTTGACCACTGCTGGCTGGAGGATTGACTTAACACATCGTTCCAGACTTTCCCGTAACTGCGGGACTTGTTTCCCTAATTCTTCAAAAGAAGGTTTATGCTCAGAATTTAATCGTTCCGTACTCTTCACCGAGAGTTTGTCATCATCAAAGAAATAGGAAGCAGCAATGCTGTTAAGGTCAAAACTGAAACGAACGACAGTAATATAATTAATAGTGCGCCGGTCATCTGTTCCTACCAGTACTTCTTCTTTCGTCTCTGGATTATATTTTCGATACTGGGTATGATCTTCTTTGACTAATTCAATCCACATAAATTACTGCAGAATGGTGATAATTTATAAAAGTTCTTTTACTTTTTATATCCTTTCCATAATCCATAGATTGATACCAGTGTCCAGATAATATTAATCACAAAAAAAGGATAGGTTTTATTGATATACGCATGTGTTCCCAGAAGTATCGCACCGCTAAAATTCATCCAGTGGTAGATCTTTGACCTGCTGGTTAAATCATGATGGGTTAATAACAAATACGCTGCAAGAACTGCAATAACGCCGACCCAGCCGATAATTTCAACGAGCATAAATAAGTTAAGGTTCTATGGTTAATAAAGATTTTGGAATAGATGATTCAATAGAGAAAATCTTAAAAACAACATCTTTCTGCCTATTCATCATGAGTGAAAAAAAATTAGAAACTCTTGTTGTAACTAATGAAGGAAGTATTGTTCATAATAGAACTGGCTCTTATCTTAAAATAAATATTATTAAGGCAAAACCTCTTGGTGCTCCTGTTATTGTCGGTATTGATGATTTCCCCTATCATGAAAGACCGGCCATGGTTTGGTTACGATCCGAAGCGCCACCGGAAGCAAATGCGTATGTTAGGGGTCCTGAATATGGTGGTTATATTCCAATCCAATTCTATAAAACAGAAGAATAAAATATTTAATAATTATAATCGCTTTTCTTTCCAGTAAGAGTTGATTCATAACGGTTGGTATCAGACAATTGAGCCAGAGAGAGAAAGAAATTTTTAATCAGATTAAGATCAAGAGACGCTGATGCACCAGCAGGATCATGAAAGATATCAGGCACCATTGTAACTAATTCTTCTAAAGTTTCCCGAGCCACATCATCACTCATAGAATTGTAACGCACTAAGGCATCACACGCTAACCGATAATGGGCAATCTCTTCTAAAGATGCCCTACCAGTAAGGCCGGCATGTACTTTCTTACAGAATGAAGAAACAGCTTTTGGAAGACCGGCAAGACAGGAATAATTTTTATCATGATAGCTTTCAATAAGTTCTACCATCGACATGGCCATGAAACCATAACTATCACCGCAATCAATGGGCTCTTGAGAGGACATAGATGGAAAAAATGATAGCTTCTTTTTATGTTTTGTGTTTTTATACTGGTTAACTAGCCAATCCTATCCAAAATATCATGAGCATTGGTTGTCGTACAATAATCCAAAATCTCCTTATTTTCTGCTCTCAACATAAAAGCTGCTGCTAATGACCGCTTCTCGTCATTGCTTACCCTGGCGATGCGGTCAACACAAAGCAAGCCATACGGATAGCCTAAAAATAAAGGATCACTGCTGTTGTTAATCAGATATGGCAAAATATCTCTATTGCCATCGCAGCGAAAGACGTGTTTTGCCTGCGGATGCAGCTTGACAAAGGAAGTTGATGGATTAACCATATAATTCCAGCATCCTGCCGGACTCATCTTTTGCAGCAAGACTACCGGTGCATTTCCCAATGTTGTAAATAAAGATGAAGATTTTGCGATAGCGCTCACGTTCTTTCCTACTCGCTGCAGATATTTTTCTTCGTTGCGGAAGGTAGCATCTAACGTTCCATCGAGAATAATATAATCAGAATTTATTTTCTGCGCAATAGCAAGCTCGGCAAAACGCCGCGCGACTGATGCTATCTTACTGATCGCTGCCCGTTCCTGCCCAATTTTAATTGTTTCGTCCCGTGAGGAAAGACATAAATCTGCTTCTGAAAATAATTTTTCTTGAAGCGGGTAGATTGTGCTGTTATAGAAAATCTCATTTTCTTTCCATTCTGCCCTCGTTAAAAGATAAAACTCATTCTTCTGATAGTCTCTCTTGTGGTTATTCTTGAACGTTACAGCAGCAACACGGATGAAGCTCAGGCAAAAATTGCCGGCAGAGATAATTTCCGCCTGCCCGCCGTCAATAAAGGTAATTGTTTTATCACTCTCCTGTTTATGAATAGGAAAAAAATTATTTTTGGTTATGGGAATGATGGTATTGTTAAAAACAAGAGAATCATCGTTGCTGAAAGTGCGGATGAATTGTTGTAATTCCTGAGAGATTGTGTGAAGCATTGCTAATGAAAGCGGAGAAATTGTATTTATAGATTTCGAAGATATTTTTACACAATATTTATAAACAATATTTTTCTTGGTTATAATTATGAGAACTAAAATAACTGCTTTGTTTGAGGAAGTTGCTAATAATTATAATGGAAAAGTAACTGTAGAAGTTGATCAAGGCCATGATGTTCATGCGTTTTATAGGCTCACTCAAGATCCTTCTAAAGTTATCCATCTTCAAGGCTATACAGGATTTAGCACAGAACAGGAAGCACGAATCTGGGGAAGAATGTTAAGTTATAATTACATGATGGATTTACGAAAGAGTGGAGAAGTTTCTGTAGGAAATGAACACATAGCAACAATACAGGG
>JAUYPT010000129.1 GCA_030695685.1 Nanobdellota archaeon
TCCTGGCGTGATTGATAGTGTTAAATTCACGGTAGATCAATTACGGCGCTGTTATAGTACAGATCCAGAATTTGGCCGGAATGAGATTAATTTCCGCCTGCAGTTAGGTGACAAATCCATTACCACAAATAATTATTTTAATATTGACCATTTTACGATCACCAAAAAAGTGATTCTTGTTGAAGATAATCAGCATCATCCAGAAACAATAACTATTTTTGTGCAGGCGGGAGGGCGGCGATGAACCAGCGTGGGATAATGGATGATTGGTTTGATTTCATGTTTACACTATTGGCAGCATTCCTGCTTTTTATTTTGGTGCACAGCATGCTCATTGGCAGCATTGAAGATCAGAATCAGGAAACAGTTCAGAAGACAGAATGGGCGGCAGATGCCTATAATCTCATTTTAGAAAATAAAATCAGGGAAGAAGCAGGACAGCAGATTGATATTCCTGAGTTACAGCAGCGGCTTGATACCATCCAGAAAGTAGGCATAGAATCTCCTGCAGATTTCCCGGATGTTGGAGGATATTGAGATGTTTTCTACACGGGGCGCAATTTTTCATTGGATTATTTTTGGCATTGTTGCTGCTCTCGGTTTATTCTTCCTGCTGACAAATAGTTTTGCTCCATCGTTAGGAACACGGGGAGAATGGCACCTTGATTTTCTGTATGACGCAGTCTATGCTGCAGAGATCGATCTTTTAGCATTAGATCAGGATGCCCGTGATTTTGGGCAGGATACTGCACTACAGTTGGCACAGAACGGCGGATTTAGGGGGAATTCATCCTGCGGCCAAGATCAACAATATCAATTATGGAATGACCCCAATCAGTGGTGTATCCACAATGTTAAAGAAATAGTAACGACACTGTATCAGCAGCATTTCCTGCCTCGTGATTTTGAAATACTCTTTCTCAACAATTCCATTGCAGGAAAAAGCGGCCGCAAGCAGATTAATGCTTCTTCAAATTATATCCAAATGTATACTTATAATTATGATTTTACTGTTGATATTGGCTATAATTTCAATGAGTATGTTTTGTTGGAACAGGAAGCCAGGGCACTCGTCGCTCTGTGCAGGAATGATGATAATCTTAGCAACTGCCTGGAACAAAAACCATCGTCTTGGACTCTTTGCGAACCTGAAATTTCATCTGCAACAGTTGCCTTTTGTGTCCCTAGTCCGGTAGATGCAGTTGTTAACAATAATCCGATCCGCTACCAGTTCGCCTTGGATTTTAGTTGAATGATCTTTTGTGGAGTATATTTTTATAAAATGCCCCTCTTTTTAGCTTCGTATGACTATTTATAATGACTTAATCGCTGTTGTCTGTGAGAAACCTTCAGAGTTAGAACGCTGGCTAGTCTTCGCCGATAAATTAATGGAAGACGGCAATGCTCATGGCGAAGCTGTAGCGAGTGATATTTATCTGCGCAGGGGAATGATTTCTGGCGAACAAGCACAAGAAGCACGAGAATTTTTACGTAACAAGCGGAAAGAAGTGTGGCAGTGGTATGCTGGTGAGGGAGAACAAATTCCTTCTTCTTATTTCTTGGAAAATAATGATTTATGGGTGGGCGCATTTCCATTACGTTTTCCGAATAAATCAAAAATGAATCAAAAAGATAGTGTATTTGTAGGCGAAGAATTTCCGAGATCTGAAATAATGCCACGAGCTGATACTTATGCTCGTGGAGTTCATCAATTGCGTCAGCATTGCAAACAAGAAACGAGTATAACACATATAACACATCCTATATTTGAGATTGATAGTAAGAAAGTCTACCGTCCTTTCACATTTAAAGAAAATATTCTTGCCAGAGTAGAAGATTACTGGACGCTGTATAATAGTGATGGAAATAAAAGAGATATTGACAATAGATTACGTTTATTTAATACCTGGCTGGACTCCTGTACTGGCATTGCGTATAAAGTAAATTCCCCTGAGTTTAAAATTATTCTTCAATCGCCGCATTTGATCGGCATCAATGAAGATTTTAATGATGAATTTTTACCGATTGATTACGCTTCTCTTCTGGGTGATGGAGTTATAACATTAAACAGAAATAATGGAACGTATAATCAAGTATTAACACAAGAACAAGTGCCGGAACAGCCTGCATGGAATGCAGCTGTCGAAGAGGATAAACCACTGCTACAGGAACATACTGATATTATCTTTTCTCAACGAAAAAGAAATAATATGGGCTTCTGGCTGAGAACTGGTGTTGCGGAAGATCAACTGCGGGCGTTGTTTGTCTACAATCTTGACAACGATTCCTATGCCTACGGCAGCAGCTATCTTAACGATAACGGCCGTTGCCTCGCCAAGTAGCCCCGTTGTGGTTTTGCGCGAAGCGCCGCGTCATTTTTTTGAATTCCTATAGCCTCAATAATCTAAATCCTTATAAACTTTTTTTCTGTTCCTTTTTTGATGTATAAAATTCCGTTGGCAGAAATTAAATCTAAAATTGTCAGCAGTGGTAAATTAGATTCAACGCAGTTAGAGCTGCGCATTAAGGGTAAGATTAATGAATTGTCCGGATTAATCAGTGAAGAAGGCGCAGCCCATATCATCGCCAATGAATTAGCGATAGAATTAGTCAATCCTGATAAAGACCGCTTGAAGATTAAAGAAATTTATAGCGGCATGCGCCGGATTTCCACCGTAGGGAAAATACTCCGTAAATTTGATGTCCGTGAATTTTCGAAAGGCGAGCGCAAGGGAAAAGTCTGCTCCCTTCTTATAGGAGATGAAACGGGAACGATCCGTGTTGTCTTCTGGAACGATCAGGTAGATCAATTATCAAGCGTTACAGAAAATAATATTATTATTGTCAAAGATGCGTCCGTGCGGGATAATAATGGCAGCACTGAAATTCATTTCGGCGAGAATAGTTCCCTCGACATCAATCCTGAAGGCATAACGATGGATGCCGTGCGGCAGAGCTTATCCTACCAACGAAAAACAATTGAGATGCTGCAGCCTGGCGGAGAAACAGTAGAAATTGTAGGCACTGTCGTCCAAGTCTTTGATCCCCGTTTCTTTAACGTGTGTTCGCAGTGTAATAAACGGGTGAATGAGGTTGTTAATGGTAACGAAAAACAATTTCAGTGCGCAGCGCATGGTAAGGTAACGCCTTCCGTATCCTATGTCTTGAATTTAGTGCTGGACGATGGCAGCGGCAATATTCGGGCAGTGTTCTGGAAAGAACAGACCAATAAAGTTGTCAGTAAAATGGAAACGGATTTTCTGCTCTTTAAGGACAATCCTGCTTCATTTGAAGATATCAAGACGGATTTGCTCGGAGAGCAGTTTAAAATGGGTGGAAGAGTTCAGAAAAACGAAATGTTTGACCGTTTGGAATTTAATGTACAGTCGGTGGAAAAAGCCAGGCCGGAAGAAGAAATCGCCCGTTTGCAGCAGCAGTAATGGCAGACTATAATTTTACAACCATAATTCTGATTGTCATTTTAGTTGTTTTAGCATATTTTGTCGGCCAAAAAGTAGGTGCGATGCTTCGTGACCGCTATTGGCAGAAAGAAGTGGAAAATATCCGCAAAGATGCCGTGAAACGGTCGCGTGCTGTTCTTGGCGGACAGTTTTCGGAGCAATTGGCGCCATTCCTGCCTGATTTTAAATTTAATCCCACAGAATGCCGCTTCCTGGGAAAGCCGATTGATTTTGTTGTTTTCCCGGGCATGGATGGCAAGGAGATTACAGAAGTTGTCTTTGTGGAAGTGAAAAGCGGCACTTCTTCATTGTCAACCGTCGAACGGCAGCTGCGTGATGTTATCAAAGAGAAGAAAGTATCGTGGAGTGAATATAGGATACCGGAAGGAGTGACGGAAGAGAAGAAGGAAGATTCTTAATATCCTCTTTTCAGAAATATCCCCTCCTTCAACAACATCACTACTTTATCTTCAAGTTCTGAAGGAATAGTTTCTAATTTATGGTGGTTATAACACAAAGCAATATAATTAACATACGCAGTGACTTCTGTTGTTGTATTAACTATAGTGAAAGTAACTGCATTTCTATCATTGAGAATAAAAGAAGAAGCATTTCGTGCAGAACAGAATCCTAAACAAGTCTGAAGGTAAATATTTAATTTTCCATCTAAGCCACGATCTGCTAATCCTTTTTCATAGGTTTCTTTCAAGTTTTGGGTACCAGTGCAATCGAAACAGCGTACACAGATATAAAGAGAAGGTCTGCCAAGAATAGTTGGTGTTGTTTCCATGGTTAAAACTATAATCATTCAAGATTATATAATTTTTTCATCTAGAGTGTATAGTAAAAGCCACTCCCCACTGGACAACCTCGGCTAGACTATATAAACAACCCATTCTCTTACTCATTCAGCAATCAAAATTGGTTGCGCCTCGCTAAGGTTAAAATTAGCCTTGGTTTGAAATAAAACGCGAAAGCAAGAGGTGTTTAACATGAAAACACAACAACTAGTGCAAACTATGCACAAATCCGGTAATTTACCGGAAAAGAAATTCAGGGCAGGAGCTCTTTCTGCAACTGTCTGGCTCAATAAGGGCCAGAAATTAGATGGAGAAGAATCAGAGTATAGGACAATCTCTATTGACCGGAATTACATGGACAAGGATGGAAAGTGGCAGTCCAGCAATTCATTACGGGTTAATGACCTGCCTAAAGCAGCCGTCGTGCTGCAAAAAGCATACGAGTATCTTGTCTTCAAGGAGCAAGATTTATTTATTGGAGGTGTTCAGTGATGTCAGCAGAAACAGTAACAGAGTTGAAAATGGAAAAAATAACCATGCAGGATTTACCCGGCGTTGGTGCTGCAACCGCCGAAAAATTGGAAGCAGCAGGATATAGAGATTTAATGGCCATCGCCGTGGCAACGTTAGGAGAATTAATCGAAACGACCGGCATGTCGGAAGCAGTTGCCCGAAAGATGATTAATGCTGCCCGTGACAGCATGAAAATGGGTTTTGAAACCGGTACTGATGTGTTAAAGAAACGGCAGAATGTTTCCAAAATCAGCACCAGCAGCCAGAATTTCGATACTTTAATGGGCGGCGGGTTTGAGACTGGCGCAATTACAGAATGTTTTGGTGAATTCGGCTGTGGAAAAACACAGATTGGCCATATTTTGGCAGTAAATACGTTGAAAGAGGATCCTGATGCCGTTGCCGTTTATATTGATACGGAGAATACATTTCGGCCGGAGAGAATCATTCAGCTGGCAAATGGCGCCGGTATCGATCCTGACAATGTTTTAAACCGGATTATGGTCGCCAGAGCGTACAATTCCGATCATCAGATGCTGCTGACAGAAAAGATAGAAACTCTGATGTCAGAACAGAAAAAGAAAGTACGGCTAGTCGTTGTCGATTCTTTAACCTCGCATTTCCGGGCAGAATTTATCGGCCGGGGAACACTGGCAGAACGGCAGCAGAAATTGAATCGCCATATGCATATGCTGTCAAAAATAGCCAACACCAATAACATCTGTGTGTATGTCACCAATCAAGTCATGGCCAAGCCTGATCAATTTTTTGGCGATCCTACTGTTGCTATTGGTGGCCATGTTGTTGCGCATGCTTCCACTTTCAGAATTTACCTGCGAAAGGGCAAGAAAGGAACACGGGTTGCAAAATTGATTGACGCGCCTAATTTAGCGGACGGAGAAAGTTGTTTTGAAATTCAAGAAGGCGGATTACGAGACGTTAATTAATAATTAAGAAATTCTTTCTTTTTAATTCTTTTAATTTTTTCTTTCTTTAGTCTAATACCTCGCTGCTTGCTGTGGTTGGTTTTTTTATTTATTTTTTAATTTTGCAATGAAGCCTTTTTGTTTGTGCCAATTCATAACATCTTGTACAGTTTGCTGCGTGAATGGAAACTGGTGTTTGAATCCTAAATTCATTATTTTTTCAGGACTAGCGGAATGATCTCCAAAGCCATACATCATCTGATATTGTTTGGAAAGTTTTGCAACTGGTTTGACAAACCATTTTTGTAAAGGAATCTTCTGAGTAATCGCTTTTAA
Organism: Nanobdellota archaeon; assembly: GCA_030695685.1. GTDB lineage: Archaea > Nanobdellota > Nanobdellia > Woesearchaeales > GW2011-AR9 > JAUYPT01. The sequence continues at coordinate 6,037 of JAUYPT010000129.1, forward strand.
TGTTTGTTTTTGAAATTCTTCTGGAATTTCATTCCAAATCATTTCTAACAGTTCTTTTCCAGTTGCAGGAGTAGTATCTGCTGCTAAGTAGGAGATTTCTTGTGCGTCTTTCTCAGATGATAGTTTGGCAGTTGGCAAATGCATTACATAATCACACATTCTGATGACGTCTGTGGAATGAATCATACTGGCTTTATGCTTTCCTCCATCAGGAAGAAGCATGGCGCCTTTGAGCAGCATAGCTATCAATTCAGCATTGCCATAAAAACTTCCTGGGCCAAAGATACCAGCAGGATCAACGATAGCAACTTCCATTTTGTTCATATTGTTATAAGCGGCAGCAATTTCCCTGCTTGCCTGTTTTGACGTTGCATACGGATCAGCAGGTGCTGGTATTTTTCTTTCGGTAATAGCATACTTTTCTCCAGCTACCGCAATCTGCTCATGCCCATACACTGACATGCTTCCAATATGAATTATTCGCTCGAGATCACATCTTACTGCTGCAGCAAGCACGTTTGAAGTTCCGTCAATATTTATTTTCGTTAAAAGATGAGGATCAGCGCTGTGATTGAATAAGGCACCGAAATGAAACAGAAATTTTGCGCCTCGTAATGCTTTTTCTAATGATTCTTGATCGGTCAGATCAGCTTTCATAAATTTCAGAGCATCAGAATATCTATGTTGATATGTCTCAAGCCATTCTGGCTTTTTGATATCAGTAGCAATGACTTCTTTACCTTCATTTAATAAATAAGAAACCATTTGTGATCCAAGAAATCCTGCTGCTCCAGTAACAGCATACGCGTTGTAAGTATTTTGATGCATATTTGCTAGATCCTTTTTTCAATATCTTATTCTCTAAAATGTTTTCCATACCGCACGCCTATTTGCCGTGCATAATGTGATTTTCTCTCTTTTTCCCCATATATTAACATTGGATTCTGTGCCATCCTTTCCAGACGAAGAACACTGATTGGCTGGCCATCACGCACAGTTTCCAGCTTGTTATGGACACGAATTTCTAATGTTGCTGTATTACCTTGTTTCTCTTCTCGAGAAAAATAACCCCATCCCGGATCAAAGAACCCTGCATAGTGGGAAGTTATATGTCCTAGATGGGAATCAAATTGTGCCAATTCACCTGCAAATCCAGGCGGCAATGATATTGCTTCATTAGTGGAAAGCAAGTAAAAATATCCTGGCTCTAATGTTATTTCTTTGTTTTTTGGTTTTTCAATGGGATCAAAAAAATCTGCAATAGGATGTGCAGCTATTTTGTGGATATCAACAAGGGATGTGCCGTATCGTTTCGCTCTATAACCAATAATCTCGGAATTGGTATGGTCTCCATTAAGGTCAAGGGTTAAAACAAGGCCGCCATCAATACTGATTTCTCCGTTTTCACATCTTTCACCGTTTTTTGTGTAGAGGAAAGGATATGTCTTTAATACTGATCTGATTTCATCATCCGGCATCGTGCTGTTACCGAGAGAATAGCGCATTTGGTTGAATGCTACTCCTCCAGATGTAAGAAAGCAGTCAAAAGAATTGGAGCTAATTTCCGCGTAAAGTTCTCCCTGATAAGGGCCGTTAACAGAATCATAATGCGGCGTATGGTCTGCGAGCAGCCGAACCTGAAGATCTAATCGGCCGGAACTGCTTTTAGCATTGGTACGAATCCGTGCATATTCTTGGATGTTTACCATTTCCTGAAGTTTAACAACATAAACCCGATCCCGTAATAAAAGGAAATCATCCAATTCTAACTCTTTGACGCTATTATTGTGCAGCAGTTGAGAAACAGTCTCATTTTTCATCGGGCGGCAGGCCCCTTTCATCAGCCAGATCAGATTCCCTATTCTCAAATCAATACTTGACGGCTGAATATTTTTAATAACCTTCTCTCGTTCAGCTTCATTAAGCGAATCAATAGGGATGATAATACTATTTTTGTTGATTAGTTCCAACAGATCTTTATCTGCTGCAGTCGTATTTGGAAGCATAGAACTGAGGATTGCAACTCTTTTAAAAGGATTATGGCGCTATAACTTATTGTTTATAGTGGTGGCTTGCATTTACCTGCTGATCTAAATGAGTGATATTTTTAATTTCACAACTTCTAAAGCAATCTTTTTATAGTATGTCACTTTTTGGAGATAGATTACTATGGAGGTATTTCATGAATGAACAAAGTCAGGCTCCAGTGCGGGTCGGAGAAACATTTGAGGTTAGTATTGATGCTGTCGGAGGAAAAGGCGACGGCATTGCCAAAGTAAAAGGATTTGTTTTGTTTGTGCCCAACGTCAAAAAGGGAGATTTCGTTAAAATTAAAGTTGTTAAAGTTCTGCAGAATGTCGGATTTGCGGAAGTTCTTGGAGCTGCAGAAAGACCAGTGCGGGAATCAAAATTTGCAACGATCACCCGGGAAGAATTGGAAAAGCCGGAAGAAGAAGATGATGATTCCAGCCAGTATGAAGATACTGAGAATTTTGGGGAAGAAATTCAGGAAAAATGAACGCATACTGAAACCTCAATAGCCAGAGTATACTGTTGTCCACCAATTTCTACTGCTGGTCAAAGAATAAGTTTTAAATAGATAGATTCTTTATAATAATTGATTATCATTATTAAAAAAGGTGTGGATTAATGTCTCGTATTGCCTGGTTTAAAGATTTGGATAAGGATTCTCTTTCTGTTGCCGGAGGTAAAGGCACAAATTTAGGGATCATGTTTAATCTTGGATTGCCAGTTCCTCCTGGTTTTGCGATTACAGCACAAACATATCAGGAATTTATTGACAGGACAGGAATACGATTGAGAATAGAACAGTTTCTGCAGCAATTAAATGTTGAAGATACAAAAACCTTGCAAGAAGTAGCTCAAAAGATTCAGAAACTGATTGAATCAGCGCCGGTGCCGGAAGACATTGCCGAAGAAATTGCCGACAATTATGAATTATTAGGTGCAGACTATCGCAAGGCGTCACAGTTAGTAACGGGAAACAACGTTTTCGTTGCCGTTCGATCTTCTGCAACTGCAGAGGATTTACCGGAAGCCAGTTTCGCCGGGCAGCAGGCAACGTTTCTGAACATTAAGGGAAGAGAGGAAGTTATTACCGCAGTTCGTTCCTGCTGGGCATCATTATTTACTGCCAGGGCGATTTATTACCGTGAAAAAAATAAGTTTCCTCATATGAAAGTATTAATTTCTGTCATCATCCAGAAAATGGTTAATGCGACACACTCAGGAATTATGTTTACGATTAATCCGGCAACGAATAATGCCCATGAAATTGTCATCGAAGCTACCTATGGGCTAGGAGAGATGATTGTCGGCGGAGAAGTAAACCCTGATCTTTATATCGTTGATAAAAGCAGCCGCGAGATAAAAAAAATTGAAATCAAGAAAAAAGAAATGGCCATGTTTCGAACCGAGTCTGGAAGAAATGAGAAAAGAGCTATTCCTGCAGCGGAACAAACGCGCCAGGCTATCAGTGATGTCCATATCAAAGAACTGGCGCGCTATGGCAAAAAAATAGAAGATCATTACGGCCTTCCTCAGGATATAGAATGGGCGATTGAGAAAGACCAGGTCTACATTGTGCAGTCGCGGGCGGTAACAACGTTTAAGCCAAAAGAAAATAAACTTAGCCCTGAAATACAAGAAGAGGAAGGAAAAATTATACTAAAAGGGGAAACAGCTTCATCTGGTGTTTATACAGGAAGAGTTAAAATTATCAATGATCCTTCCGAACTGGATAGAATAGAGAAAGGAGATATTCTGGTAACAACGATGACAACACCTGATATGGTGCCGGCGATGCAGCGCGCTGGTGCTATTGTTACCAATGAAGGCGGGATGACCTGTCATGCAGCAATTGTTTCCCGGGAAATGGGCACTCCTTGCATTGTTGGGACAGAACATGCTACGGAGGTTCTAAAAGAAGGACAGCTGATAACAGTCCATGCATCACGCGGAATTGTCTATGAAGGAAAAGTGCAGGTGGCACAGGAAAAAATATCTGCTACTCCTATCAATGCTGGTGCTGATATTATCACCGCGACAGAAATTAAAGTCATTCTTGATCTGCCTGACGTTGCTGAACATGCCGCTGCATCAGGCGCCGATGGTGTTGGTTTAGTTCGTTTGGAAATTATGATTGCCAACGGCGGCATCCATCCTGCAGAATATATCCGGCAAGGACGAGAGAATGACTATGTTCAATTGTTAAAAGAAGGAATCCGTACTATTGCCAAAGCCTTTGCTGCTAAGCCAGTGTGGGTGCGCTGCTCTGATCTGCGCAGCGATGAATATCGTAATTTAGAAGGAGGATCATCTGAGCCAAAAGAATCAGACCCAATGATCGGATGGCACGGCATTCGAAGATTATTAGATCAGCCGGCAATTCTCCGGGCAGAATTTAAGGCTATTCGTGAACTCCATTATGAAGGCTTGAAAAATGTCGGCGTGATGATTCCGTTTGTCATCCGTGCAAATGAAGTGCGTACAGCCAAAGAAATGATGAGAGAGATCGGATTGGAACCCTGTAAAGCAATTGATTTCGGTGTAATGATAGAAACGCCTGCCTCCTGCTGGGTTATTGAAGATATATGCAAGGAAGGAATTAGTTTCGTTTCCTTTGGAACCAATGATTTAACTCAGCTGACATTAGGGATTGACCGCAACAACAGCCGCATTGCCCGCCTTTTTGATGAGCTTCATCCTGCTGTTCTGGGAGAAATGGCAAAAGTAATCCGTGTCTGTAAAAAATATGGCGTCAAAACATCACTCTGCGGGCAATCTGGAAGCAACCCCGCAATGGCCGAATTTTTAGTCCATCAGGGTATAGATTCTATTTCCGCCAATGTCGATGCTATTGATACTATACGAAGAATAGTTGCCAAGACAGAACGAAAACTGTTGCTTGATGCAGAAAGGGAGAGACAATAATTATTTTTTGCGTAATTGCCGAATCACTTTTTGTTGGTATTCTTTGAGGTTGATTAGTTCTTCTTCTGTAGGAGGATGGAACATCAAATAATGTATGCCATTGACGCTGAATTCGTCAATAATCGGTTTGACAAGATGATATCCTCCCTGATACCATAATCGATAATTAGGAATGGGAGGATCTTCTAAATCTATTTTCTTACCATTCTGATCATACAACATATAGAAATCTTCCAGTTTTGTAGGCCATTCTTCATCTTTGAAATTATCATAATGGCCGTTCATTGTTCTTCCAAAGTATTCCGCAATGCCTTCACCAATGATATGGATAGCATTTTCATCTACTTTTCCGTTTTCTCGCAATGTTTGCGGCCAACTGCCATGTTTGAGCTGTTCACTGAGCATATCAACATAAAAATGCCCTAATTCATGATCGAGAACTTCCTTGATAGTGCAGGAATTTTCCGGAGAAATTTCTAAACCATCTTTATCTGGCAAGGGATTAATAGTTATATCTTTTTTAAAATAGATACTATTTTCCTCAGAATCATAGTATCCACAGATTGACAGGCTGGGGAAGGCATTTTTTGTTTCTTCTGAAATTCCCACTTCTACAATTGGTCTTCCCTGATAGACAATATTCAATTTCTTTTCCTGGTCCTGAATAATCTTGTCAAGATTAGTATTGACATAATTCTGGATTTGGTAGCTCGACTCTTGTTGTTGCAGCTGCTCCTGGAGTGCCGTGACGGAATAATAACTGAGAGAACTAATTCCAATTCCTACAGAGAACAATATTTTTGAGAATTGCTTCATCGCAATGGTATCCTCATGAATTTCTTGCATTCCAGACAGGAAATAACCACTTTGCCGTTTCTGGTTCTGACGCGGGCATTAACGCCGGCTTGTAAGTACTTATAGCAGTGCTTGCAAAACCGTCTTTTTAATGGCACTGGTATGGTAACTTTTACCTTCATTGCTATTTTTCTGGCTATAGTAACATACCTGTTTGCCAGTGTTTTATTGTTAGGGAAGATTTTTTCCGCCTGAGAGAAGAGCTGAGAAATCCTTTCCTGAGCAATTTCTAGTTGTTTTTTTTTAGGCAGTATTTTACTCATACTATTCTAAAGTGCAGTTTACTTAAATATTTTAGCATCATAAAAATGCGTGAAACCGTCTTACCCCGTCCTAAAAGAACGGGGTTTGAAAAAAGAGGGTTTCTAAACTACGCATTTTTAGGAGCGGAAAAATGATAATATCATTTTTTGCTCCCAAAAACGATCTTTGTCGTTTTTGGGGATGCAAAATAGCCAGAAAAATTATTATTTTTCTGTGGACATTGGGCTAAAGCCAATGGTTTTCTGGCTATTTTTGCATAAAAAGAAATATAAACTATAGTCTGTAATTTATAAACATGGAACGCGGCAGGCCTATTGGAAGCCAAATTCGTCAAAATGTTGTCGAAATTCTGTACTATTTGGGAAAAGGATACGGCTATCAAATTTGCAAGATTTATAATGAGATTTTTCCTCCCGTAACTCAGCGCAGCATCTATTATCATTTGAGGAAGGGGACTCTCACAAAAGAAATTTTTATCCACACTATTGAACAGGAAAAAGGCAATTTTTCCTGGGGTACAGTTGTGGAAAAAAAGTATTATTCATTAGGGAAAAATGCGAAACCGCAGGGAAATGGGAGAATAAAAGAGTTTTTACAGCAATGGAAAAAATGACCTTTAGCGAAAAAGTATATTCCTTATGCCGGAAAATACCTCTCGGCAAAGTAACTACCTATAAAGAGATAGCTACCGCTTTAAACACAGAAGCATATCGGGCTGTCGGCCAAGCCTTAAAGTGCAATCCATACGCCCCGCAAGTCCCCTGCCATCGTGTTGTCAGCAGTAACGGTGGAATTGGTGGATTTAAAGGCAAAATGACAGGAAAAGAGATTATTCAAAAGCAACAGTTGTTAGAGAGTGAAGGCGTGATTGTGAATGATGGTAAAATAGATTTAGATAACTATTTCTTTAATTACTAAAAAATGATATTTTTTAACATAATATTCATAAATAAATGTGTATCTTGACTCGTTTATGACTAAAGATTTAATTCCGAAAGAATGGAATATTTTGCTAGAACGGACTCTTGCTGATGTCACTAATGCTTTCGTTCCTATAGCAGATTATTTACAACAGAAAGGTAATCCTTTAGGAGAACGCTTAGTTAATCTTGACATTCATTCTAAATTAGATGAACTCATCAAATTATCCTGCGGCTTAACTTTAGATTTGCTTCCAGCCGATAATGGCAGCAAAAGAACGCAGGACCAATGGTTTAATCAGTATTGGAATACAGTCACTGCTGGAACTGTCATGGCTTCGATGGGCGATTTGTACCGGAATTTTAAGACGCTGAAAAGAGTGTCGGAACAAGGAACAGTGGAGCAAAAAATGCTGGCGCAAACTCTTCTCGCCAGTTTGCGGGACGATTTTGACTGGCCGGGAAAAAACTTGTTAATCAGCAGCACACGCATAAATTATGCTGAAAACAAGAGTTTAGATGGCGAGATAATCCATCATT
>JAUYPT010000133.1 GCA_030695685.1 Nanobdellota archaeon
TTTTGCATCCTAAAAATGCGTAGTTTAGAAACCGTCTTTTTTCAAACCCCGTCCCTTTAGGGCGGGGTAAGACGGTTTCACGCATTTTTATGATTCTTAATAAAATGTATCTTCTTTACAGTGTTCTGCTGATGATCTGGCTGGCAAATAAATTGAACATGACCATGACAATGCCGGCAATAAAACAGTACAACAGCGTGCTTCGCACCAAATCTTTACCTAAAGAAAATCTTCTTCCTAACGGATCAGCGCCATTTTCAATGCCGCTGGTAAGCGTAATTAAAATAAATCCTATCTGCACGACATAAATGCCAACGATGATTTGAAAATAATACGTTGGAACACCAATGCCAAAAATTTCCAGTAAACCAGAAAAACTGCTGGCCTGATTCGTTCCGGCAGAAAATTCACTGAGCTTTGCACTTAATTTGGTCAGAATGGTTGATACCATTGAGGTGATGCCGATGACAATGCCGGCGATAGCCGGCGTCAGAAATTTAATTTGCGATTTCATCGAAGAGATAATATCTGCCATTAAATCTTTTAACCGTTCTTCCACACGGTGAATTTCTTTAATATACCGCGACATCGACAATAGTGCTTGTGCAGCAATTCGAGGCCCTTTCTTAATGCTTTCCGCGAGAACTTTCATCGATGATTCAATGACATTGGAAGGAAAACTGGTAATGGAGCCGACTTTAGGGTCGAACAGCGCCTGTTCCAAGCCCATCCCTAATTTTGTAATATTTTTTTCCGTGATGTTAAAAAAATCGCCGGAAGTTGTTCCTTGCATCGTCGCTGCAACTTTGGCAAGCGCAATTTCTGCCGGTAATCCATCACCTAATCTATTTCCCAATTGAAATAAAGCAGAAGAGAATTCATCTTCCAATGCTCTTGTTCTGTCTCTGATTGCAATGACATTTTTTGACCGCAGAGAATAAAATAATCCCAGGGAGAGGCCAATGCTGGCGGTAACAATTAACGAGAGAAGCGCAGCGCCTAAGCCGTAAGGCCCTATTTTTGATTCTAGATTGCAGTTTATTCCGCAGGAGCCAGCGGGGCCGGGATTAAGGCTGTCACAGATGGGGCAGATGTAATCCAGAAACTTGATTCCTCCGTCAGACGTTTGGATTTCAAAATCAGCATTTGCAGTATGAAACAGGATTGGGCTGATGCCGATAATGAAAAGCACGGCAAAAACAATAATGCTAAAGTACAGAGGGTTAACGCTGATGGTGATATTTTTGGTGAGGGGAATATTAACATTGCGGAATTTTTGCAATCCTGGCTTTTCACCTATATCAGTGGTGCCATATCCCGCCGGACGCTTTGATAAAATAGTTTGGCCAAGGTAATAAACGCTGATCGGCAACGTGATATTATATATCAGTGAAATGTAGATCACTGTTGTAAACGGGTTTGATCCGCTTCCTAAAAAACTGACAATTAACGGCAGGATTACTAATCCCAATATTGGTAGGATTACACCCAGCATGTGCAGCATTGTCATTGGCGACTTAAGATTATGGGCATAATGAAGCATATTTTCATACGTGCCGGTTAAAATAACATCCAGCGACTTATCCAGCAGTGTCAGCCGCCGCTCTTCAGAACTTTCAAATAATGATGATTCAATTAAATGAAATGACTCTATAAATTCTTTATTCCAGTCTTTCCAAAATTCTAGAAAGGCATCAGCTGATTCCCTAATAGTACTATATCTTCCGGTTTCGACGTCCCATAAAATTTTGCGGAAATCTAATGATAAAGGAGGCTCTAAATGATCTGCGGCAAATCCAATTGCCCGTTCCAGATTGGAAGTATGTCTCATATAAGTGACCAGATAAAAAATGCTTTGAATCATTTGGTTTGATGATTTCATTCGCCAGGTATTGGCGGTAAAATCCGGAAACTGCTGCAGCGCCGGAATTAATAATGCTCCGGCAGTTAAGAAAAAAAAGATAAAGAATAATTTTGGCTGCAATCCTAAAATGAGAGGTATGGCAAGAGCTAAGATAGATCCTGTAACCATGACTGCCAAAGCTCCAATAATGGAAAAAGAAAGAACACCGGCAGGAGTAACGTTGAGGTGGGCAACATCAACATTCTTCTGCACCTGCACTGCTTTTTGTGGATTTGGTGTAAGCTTTAAAATTCTCTCAGAAAAATTACATGCTTTTTCATACAAAGAAAGGTGAGTAGGATATAACTCTTCTTTAAATTCGGTATATTCTTTCGACGTTACTTTTGTTTCTTGTACTGCGTGTGCGCCGAATTCCTGCCGGATTTTTGCTTTGTACTTTTCAATTAATTGCTGGTGCTGGTTTGGTTCCATCGATCACTCCGCTTGTACTGAATTCATAACGGTATAAAAACATTGCGACATTCTCTCTACTCTTGTTAACAAGAGGAGATAATAAGATTTATATAGTCAAATCCTAGATTACACTCTAACTTAAAGAAAATAACGTAGAGAAAATGTGGTGTAGAGGAAAATGAACAAGAGATGGTTCTATTTTATTAATTTTGTAGTACTTGTTATTGTAATTTTATTACTTAGTCAAGGAGTAGTAGCAGTTGCTCCGATTGGCTATAATCTTGATTTTACGAGTGACAGTTCTTCTCAAATCATTTTT
>JAUYPT010000138.1 GCA_030695685.1 Nanobdellota archaeon
GTTCTGGAAGACTGTCATCCTGGTAGTTGGATAGGAACTAAGTTTTGTGCAAGTAGTAATGGCGACAATGGCGCCGACGATTCCGTTCTCGAAGAATATACCGGCAATAACTTTCCTACTTTACGTACTACCCAAAACTGGACTGGAAATAATTTCCGTGGCCAGCAATACAATTACGAAAACTTGCCAAATATGTCTGGATTTAATTGGGATGAAGTAGACCCACTGAGTGCAACAGACAGGCAGAATATCGAACTCTTCCGCTTGTTCTGGTACACTGCCCAGAAAACACAGTATTATGCTTCTGATGATGTGGATGGGAATAATGTGTATAATACTATCGATGGAGTACAACGAACATTCTCCACAGATTTATGGTCTGGGCATAACGTACGAATGATTAACAGATCAGTCTATTTAACAGCAGATGATGTAACTGACAGCGGAGAAAATATTTCAGCTGAATCCAATGCCATGATCCCCCATGCCATGAGAGCAGTCGCAGGGCTATATCGTTTATTTGATGATGCAGTGAGAATCGACTGGCCTACTGAAAACCATGACTACAGAAGAACTGGATTTACTTTATTGAAAGGAGATATGGAACGTGCAAGTGACGTCGACACAATTAATTTTGTTCTTAATAGCGGTGTAAACCTCAATTTGCACGTGGTTAAGTCAATTGTAGCAGACATTGATGGTAATGATGCTATGGAAACGGTGACACTTGTCCACGATACCATTGCCGCTGATAGAACGTATATGTATGCTGTTGAAACAACGAGAGAAGACAACTCCTATGGCACAGGAAAAAAAGTTACGACGAAACAAAAATGGTCTCAGAGAGTAGATGGCGGGGCGATCTATTTTCCGGCAACATTGGCGAATATAGATTCAGATTCGAGGAAAGAACTCATTACTGGCGTGAGAAATGGCACAGTGTATGCGTATGACATAAGTTCCAATGGAAAAATGATTACGGAGCGCTGGAGGTATCATTTAGTGCAAAAATGGTCTCCTCTTGCATCACAATCGGTAACTCTGTTTAATGGCGGAACAGCTGTTGTTGATATTGATTTGGATGGGAAGAATGAAATTATTTTTGCGGATGTGTTTGAGACTGATCCTAACTGGCCAGGGGAAGTATATGTTTTGAAAGACAACGGAGCTGGAATCCAGCCAACGAAATTTGCGAATTATACGTTCTATGATGCCGGGGCGTATGCGACAGTTTCAGTTGCTAATATTGATACTGATGATAATCCTGAAATTATTGTTCCCGGGGTGTATGGCATTAATGTTTTTGATTATAATCCTTCTGCGTCTCATAATTTAAGCCTTAAGTGGAGTAATACTCATGGTAAAATAGAAAGTTCCGCTGTCATTGCTGATGTTGACAGGGATAACCATTATGAGTTGGTATATACAACGTCAGCTAGTAATTGCGCGAGCGGACAAACGTGTTTTAATCGAGCCTATGTTGTCAACGCCAGTTCCGGAACAATTGAAACACAAATCAGCCTTACTACATTGCCACGGCCAACCCCTGCTGTTGCCAACTTAGATTCCGATTCTAATATGGAAATAGTATTAATCAGGCAGGATGCTATAAGTTCTGGCTCCGTAGAAGGAGATGTAGATTGTTATGATGCCGTAACTGGTGTTCAATGCAGCGGCTGGCCGTTTAATGATGGTGGTTCATTAATGCTGCCATATATAAGCCCTAACATTGCTGACATCGATAACGATGGAAATTATAACGTTGTTTTTGCAGAAAACAATGGAAGCAGGGTATTTGTGTTAGATAATGACGGATCCGAATTATTCCACTATACGTTTGATGGCTTTGCCGATAATGGCATTGCCATCGCTGATGTTGACCAAGACGGCGTTGCCGAATTGACGTTAAAAAAACATGGCTCGCCTTTAGAACTTGTTTCCGTGTCCTCAAAAAATAAACAGCCGTTTTTAGAGCCGGTTACAAACATCACTGCCATCGTTGGCGATTTAATTAATATCACGGAAAAAGCACAACTAAGTGGCAGTGATCCAAATAACAATATGATTAATTTCTCTTACTCTGCGCCATTTAATGAGACGGCGTTGTGGCAAACAACGGTTAATGATACTGGTAATTACACCATTCTCGTTGAAGTGAGTGATGGCAATCTTACGGACTACCGCTATGTTGAACTGACTGTGTTTAATAATAATACGAGAGTGGTAAACAACTTTACTGACGGTTCAACGGCAAAAGCTTTAGAATATGCTGCTGCTGGCAACCAAACGGTTCGCGTTCGCCTGCCTAAAAATGCACGAGTGCTTTACTCTACAATAACACTGGAGGGAACATACAGATGAAGAAATATTATTTAATGCTCATACTTGTACTTGGTTTCCTCATTAGTTCTCTTTCTGTAAACGCCTGGTTGGATTGTACACCTGCCGCATGCAGTTCTGGCTATACTGATAATGGCGTAACTTGTTTAGGCGGAGAGTGTACCCGAAATTGTACTATTTTCACCTGTGATACAAACTGGATGCAGGTTCATTCTGTTACTAATTTTGGTATTAACGAATTTGATCAGGATGAAGCTTCTGCGGATTCTTCAACGTACACGCCGACAAATATGTCCTTTTGCTATAATTTTACCTATCGTGGTCCTCGCGCATCTACAAGCGAGATTATGATGAGTGTTAATGATAACCCGCCTACTGATTGTGACAGCGAAGCTATTGGTGGTATGCTGCAAGGATCTTCCCCATGGTTTAGCGGGATGAGCATTTACGTTGGCTCCCAGACAAATCTTTTTGCCTCTTATATGACGCGGTCCGTAAGAGCACATGCAGAAGCCGATTCTGATGCTACCTATGAAACTAATGGAGCAGGGATAGGATCTATTTATTGCGCGCCTAATTCTGTAGCGTGCAACTATTTTAATGCCAGTGTTTGTGATACTGATTGTTATAATGCTGCAACGCAGGCGAGGGTGGTTCAGGGGTATTACGAATCCCCTAGTGGTAACGCTGATACAAATTTATATGCAGGGGATAGATGCAGTGATATTTATGTAACTAGAAATCTGATGAATCCAGCAAATTTTACTGTTTTTCAGGCAAACGCTTCGATCATAAAATTTGGCGAGACTTCTTGTAGCAGAACGAATGAAGCGCCAACAGCAGTTAGTGTAAAAGTTCTCTTCTCAACTCCTACGACAGGTGAAAATTTATTGTGTAATTATACTTATTCTGATGTGGAAAATTTTACGGAACAGAGTTCATCCTATCAGTGGTGGCGGAATAATGTCAATCAGAACATTAACAATTCTCTCTTAAACAAAGAAAATTTAACTGCGAATGACATATGGTATTGTAAAGTTCTTCCTTCAGATGGTTTATTGAATGGAACATTAGTTAATAGTTCTTCCGCTGTTACGGTTGCCAGTACAGTGCAAAATCCGGTTCTTTTTGTCAATGGAACGCCGGCATGGAGTTTTAGTGGTTATTTTGACGGTCCGGAGATTGTCCAGAACTTTAACAGAGAGTTAAATGATGCTCTTGATAATTGTGTTGCAGATGCTCAAGGCTATTGTAATGTTGACTTAACTTTTTATTCCAGCGCGGTGGGCAATTTATCACTTTCTCATATTGGCATTTATTATGATCTTCCCGCTAATGAATCAGAAGCACGAAATGCCATAGAAGAGGGAATAGCTAATTCTGTCCTTTCTCTCTATCCTACATATACCGATCAGAAACTCTACATCCGCTACATTAATGGCACGCAGATGGCAGGAACATTTGATAAAGTGGTTGTTAACGAAAGCCAGACTTGGGCATTTAATTACATTACCTCAGGTGAAAATTTCACTAATATAGTTAGCTTATACAATAGTTCTTTAGTCATTTGGGAAAATGAAAGTTTGGCGACAACAGATATTGCTTTCCAAATAAAAAATTTAATTAATACTACAAAATGGTAAAAAAAATATATTTAATACTGTTACTGTGTATGGTTCTTGCTAATTTTAGTGCCCTTGCAGTGCCACCAACTTTTACTTCTTTACGTCTTAATACTACTAATCTAGCTTTAAATGATACGAATCAGAATCTTACGGCGTACGTTACTCCGAATGCAGGATACATCAAACCAATTTATAACTGGTTTAGGAATAGTCAATCTATTGCTGTCTTAAACATGCCATTTGAAAAAATTAATGGGACAACTTCCAACAATACATGGGACTATTCTGGTCATGGAAATCCTGGAACAGAAAATAACGGCGTTAGCTGGAATAGTGCTGGTTTTGATGGCAACGGCACATATTATTTTGATGGATTGAATGATTATATCAGCATTGCAGATTCAAACATTTTTGATACTGGTGATAAAATTACTGTTTCTGCATGGATAAAAACTAATTATAGCAATCAAACTGGGAAAGGTATAGTAATGCATGATAATTCTAATTATAAGTGGATGTTATATTTTTCAGGTGGATCAACGAGCGATGTTGTCCAATTTTATATACGTACTACCACCGGAGCTTCAACTGCAACATGCACCTACGCTAATGGTGTAATTGCCAATAATAATTGGCATCTTTTAACAGGAACATATGTTCAATCATCGACTTCTGAAAGAATTAAAGTTTATTATGACGGCTCGTTCTGTGGCAATGCCACGGGATATAATGAACTAATTCTCGATGGCGATGAAGGTATTTATATTGGACGATGGGGCAGCAATTATTTTAATGGTTCTATTGATGATATACTAGTATTTAATCGTACATTATCTCCAGAACAGATAAATGCTCTTTATAAGAAAAAATTTAATCTTATTGCACTAAACGAAACGATTACGGGAGAGAACTGGAAAGTCCATGCAACGCCAAATGCAAATGGAACAGATGGCATCACTAATATATCTAACACAGTAACGATTCTTAATAATAGTGCAAATTGTGGATTGCTTACTTCTGATACAATCCTTGATTTAGACGTCTCTTCTACTGGGAATTGTTTTACTATTGGTGCTAATAATATCAGTTTAGACTGTGCTGGTCATAACATTACTTATTCTACTAGTGGAACACTAGGTTATGGGATAAATAATAGTGGTGGTTATGATAATGTGATGATTAAAAATTGTGAGATTTCAGAAGGTAATAATGCTACCAATAACAAACATGCTATTTATTCTTTAAATGGCATAAATATGACTTTAAAAAATAATACCATTACAACAATTGGAAGTTCCACTGGCATTTATTTAGTTTCTTCTTCTAATTCTTCTGTTTTCGAAAATACTATTACTACTTCTGGAATTAATGCAGAAGCAATCGCTCTCTCGCCGTCAGCTCATTCTGAAATATATGATAACAGTTTAAGAACCTCAGGAACCAGCTCGAAAGGAATTTTTCTTTCACAGTCACATAACTCATCGATTTATAGGAATACTATAGTCACTTCAGGTAGTTCTTCCTATGGCTTATGGATATCGCTCAATTCTAATTCTACCTTTTTCTCAAATAATATTACTACCTCCGGAAGCGGTAGTTATGGTATTACTCTTGAAGCTTCTTCGGGGGATAACCTCTTTCTAAATAATTCCATTTCAGCAAGCCAAGATAGTGAGATTTTTGATGCAACAAGTAATTCTTATATAAATAAGCTAGTTTATAACAATTCATTTGGTGAAATACGCTGGATGGATACAGCTAATGATGGATTTCTAAAAAACTTAACATTTAATGGACAGATTGGTTTTGGAAATAACTTATTTATAGGAAATAATACTATTGCATTAAATACAACTGCATTCTCAAATGGTAAAATCAATTCTAGTGCTAATATCATGTTCAAAGGTTTAGCATTTAGCACGATTAACATCCTGCGCCGTGTTGATAATTTCACCACCAATGTTGATGATATTTATAATGCAGGGTATAACTGCAGCAGTTCCGGAGGAATACCTTGTCGAACGCAGAGTTATAGTAGTGGTATTTTACAATTTAACACCACGGGCTTCAGCAGCTTTACGACAAATTATAGTAATGTAGTTGAAGTAGATGTAACATCCCCCATTGTCAGTCTATTATTCCCAACGAATCGTTCCACATGGAACAAAATTGATTATTACAACCTCAACTTCAGTACCAATGAGATTTCTAATATCACCTTAAACGATAGCAGATGGACACTCCTTGCAGTGAGAAATGGCGTGAGCTTTAACTTCAGCAACAACACTGCTTTAGCTGATGGCAGTTACGACATTAAAGTTTATGTCAATGATTCTGCCGCCAATAATGGCAGTATCAATATTAATTTCATCAAAGACACTACAGCTCCAGTTGTTACTCTTCTTTCTCCTGTGAATCGTTCTACTATCTTATTTACCAATTATTATAATCTCAATATTACATCAAATGAAATTTCTAACATTACTCTGAATGATACTAGATGGACATTAATTTCAGCTAGAGAAGGAAGATTTTTCAATTTCAGTAATAACACTCCTTTAGCCAATGGTAATTATGACATTAAAGTATATGCCAATGATTCCACTGGGAATAATGGGAGTATTAATATCAATTTTGTAAAAAGTGGATGTGCGGAATTAACATCATCATTGACTTTAACAGAAGATATTTCCTTCCCAGGGACATGTTTTACCGTTGCAACTTCTCACATAACCTTGGATTGCAACGGATTTAACATCACTTATGCCACTAATAATTCTGATGACCAATTTGGCATATCTATCAATTCTTCGTCGAATAATATAACTGTCCGTGATTGTGAAATTACACGAGGTTCCACCTCTGGAAGCAGCCAACATGCAATGAGAGTTGCTAGTTCTTCTAGTCATCGCTTTATTAACAATACTATTAATGTCAGAGCTGGTGGTGTAACTTCTGTTCTCGGAATGTCTTTTACCTCATCCCAGAATAATACTATTGAGAATAATACTGTCCATGCTTCCAGCTCATCTGGCCATGGTATTCAACTGAGTGGCGGGGATTCTCATGGCAACATGATTCGATATAATAATATTACCACTACAGGCACTTCAGGCCATGGCATTTTTGTTACCGGCGGCAATAATGATAATAATTATATTGAAGGCAATAAAATTGGCACAGTCGATGGCAATGCGATCAATCTTGCTGATGCTAACCAGACATATCTTATTAATAATAACCTCAGCTCAACTAGAGCCTTCGAGATTCTTGATAGTACTCCTGTGGGAGATTTAAATTTCTTGATTTATAACGATTCTTTCATCGATCTCCGTTGGCATAACAATGGCAGCGGCAATTTCTATGAAAATTTGACCATTAACTCGAGCAGAGGGCTAGGGCTAGGTCTTGGTCTCTTTTTTGCCAACAACACGTTCGCTTTCAATATTACGGAATTTCAATTCCCCGCACGGCAGAGTAGGATCAATTCCAGTGCTAATATAACATTTAAAGGATTGTCATTTAGTACTATCAATGAATTACGGCGAACAGATAATTTTACGACTGATTCTGAAGTAATCAGAGGGATTGGGTATAACTGTACCAGTGCAGGAGGAGTTCTTTGTACCATTCGATCTTATTCTGGAGGGATTTTACAATTTAATACGACGGGATTTAGCAGCTTTACAGCGAATGAGACTACGACCTCTAATTTAGGTATAAACGTTTACAATTTATCTTTAATCAATACCAACTCCTCTTTCTATTCTGCTTTCCGTTTCTTTATTAGAAATGTATACTCATCCTCTCAGCTTATTGACTGGGGATTTGATACTAATGAAACTAATATTGTAAGTAATTCTCAACCAAATTTGACTGTTAATGAGAATATATTTGTTTTTGTAGAACATAACTATACTATCAGCGGGACTCATACTATTATTGCGAATAGCAGTTCAACAGCCAGTTTCGACAGCGAGCAGCAGCAAGTGACGATAGGATAGAAAATGGTACAGCGTATTTTTCCTTCTGTCATGGCCAAAAATCAGCAGGAATTAGCTTCTTTTTGGAAAAGATTAGCTGGCGTTGCCAAAACTGTGCATTTAGATATTGCTGATGGTGCATTTGTACCTAATAAATCTTTGTGGTTTAGATTTCAGCTATCTCCTCATTTTAAATATGCTGCTCATTTGATGATTCAACATCCAGAGCAATGGATTACAAAGAATGGCAGTAAAGTTGATCTTTGCATTGTACACTGGGAAACAATCAATAATGTAGAGGCATTTATTGACTGGATGCGGCAACGGAAAAAGAAAATTGCTTTTGCGCTTAATCCGGAAACGAATGTGAGAAAAATAAAACCGTACCTCAACGATATTGATTACATTCTTGTTTTGACTGTCCATCCCGGTTTTTACGGCGGCCGTTACCTTAAGACGCCGCTCAAAAAAATAAAGCAGATTAAAAAAATAAATCCTCGGATGAAGATCATTGTTGACGGCGGTATGAATCCTGTGAGAGTTAAGGATGCGGTTCGTGCCGGTGCTGATTATGTCGTGTCCGGGTCATTTATCACCAAAGCAGAGAATCCGAAGGAAAGAATGAAGCTGATGGAACATAATTTTTTGAAAAGCATAACTTTTAAATAATCAATTATTTTTTAGTTTTACAATGGCACAAAACATATCACTTATCTTTAAGTCAGATGTACTTCTTGATGATCTTGGTTCTTTATGCGATGAGATTGCGAAGTTAGAAGGAGTAAGCAAAGTGTATCCTGTTTTTCCGAATGAAAAAGAAGCGCAATTGGCAAGAATAGCAATGCTTGAAATTAAAGAGGGATATAAACCCTATGATATTTTAGAAAAAGTAAAAGAATCTTATTCTGATAAATTAGAAAATATTCAATCAACTCCCATGAGATATTCTCTTAAGATAAATAAATAGGCTATTCCACATACATTTCCTTCTTTTTTTATAGTAAAGCATAAACGGGAAGTTTTAAAAAGAAACACTACTATTTTCTTCATAATGGCTAAGGCAAAGAAAAAGCCTGAGGAAGCAGCAGTGCATAAAGACAAAGCCTTTAGCACTGAAAATCAAGATTTTCATGTATCTGAAACTTCCTTGGAAGAAATTGAAGTTCCTACTACGGAAAGTGGAAAAGATACTGGCAGCGCTGAGAAAGAAGATGTTGATAAAAAAACAGTAAAGCGAAAGTCTGCCGTGTTGTCTGTTCTGGGGAGAGAAAAAGTTATTACTGAATCTTCGGATGATGCCCGGGAATTTTATAATCAATCTCGTTTTGGTTCTCTTACTGAAAGCAGCGGCAAAGTAGAGTTATCGTTATTAGAAGCCTTATATCTTATGGAAAAAGGCAGATTAATTATCAAAAATGATGCTGGTAGAGCATTAACATTTGAATCCTACCTTAAGAAAGCGCGGAAAGTGGAACCAAACTTTTGGATCCGCTACTGTGTGTTTAAAGACATGCGTAACCGTGGTTATATCATTAAGACAGCATTAAAGTTTGGCGCTGATTTCAGAGTGTATGACCGGGGTGTTAAGCCTGGGGAAGACCATGCCCGCTGGATTATTTATCCTGTCCATGAAGGAGATACACTTACCTGGTATGAGTTTGCCGCCAAGAACAGGGTTGCCCATTCTACTAAGAAGAGACTGTTGATAGGGATTGTGGATGACGAGGGCGACGTAACCTATTATGAAATTAAATGGATGCGGCCATAATTTTAGGTTTATGTTCTTTTAGTTCAAAAACTATTTTCACTTCGCTCAAAGGGAGAAGCAATCCCTTTGGCGTCCCAGCGAAACAAGTTTCGCTCAGGACGTTCAGGAGTTTTTGTACTCTAGTATCAAAAACTATTTAAACCGAATCTTCTCCCATAATTTCATGAACACCCAGGATCAGATTGTTGAATTTTTGAAAGTGATTGGTCCAACCTTGCCGGCAAAAGTAGCCAAGAATATTAAATCGGAAATCATTATTGCCTCTGCTCATCTTTCGGATTTAGCGGGACAAGGTTTAGTCAAAATATCAAGCCTTAAAGTGGGCGGCTCACCATTATATTATCTTCCAGGGCAGGAAGCGCAGATTTATCCTTTTGCAGCAGGAAATATTAATCCCAAAGATTTACAGGTTTTAGAACGGCTTAAAGAAGAAAAAGTATTGCAGGAAGCAAGTTTAGATTTATTATCGAAGGTGGCTTTACGTTCATTGCGTGATTTTGCTGTACCATTACATGTATATATTGATGGCAAAAGGCAATTATTCTGGAAGTGGCATTTACTGCCATTGGAAGAGACAAATACTGCCATTGCTAATGTGCTGCGCCGAAATGAATTATTTTCAACACCGAAAGCAGCAGAAACAGTTGCTGTCAATGCTCCTTCTCCGGTACAGAAAGAAAGAGAAAAAGGTTCAGATTCGATGACAGAATCTGCTGCCACCACGGGAGATCTTACACCAGTGAGTTTAGTTCAGGAAGCAGTTTTTTCAGAAAAAGTGAGCACTCTTAAAGATGAAATTCAGCAGAAATTACCTTCCAAGAGGCATGAAAAGAAAGAGATTAAGAAAGCAGCTCCTGTTGAAGAAAAATCAAGCGAGATCAAGAAGGCAGGTGAGAT
>JAUYPT010000003.1 GCA_030695685.1 Nanobdellota archaeon
TCAAAACCTTTCTTTTGATAACATTCTTTTTCATCGTTTAAAGTATCAACATAAGAATCTATTTTTAATGGCAATATTTCATCAAAGCAGCGGTTGCCTTCATAATTATAAAATCTATATGTAGAGGGAGTAAGCGGCGAGCTTGTGGAAGATGTCGCAATTAAAGAGTACAATGTCCGCGGAGTTTCTGTATATGTAATATAATTTGACGTTTTGAGAAGCCCAAATTCTTCCTGGGCAAAAGTCTTGACATCAGCAATGTGCTCTAAGTCATTTGCGGTAATATTATTCGTGCAGAACGAAAAAGAAGTTGTTTGTTTCTGAACTTCCAGGCAAAATTGATTTTTCTCTTTTGGAATGATGGTGTATGTTGGTGTGCAATGAAGAAGAGAAGAACAGAGGAGCACTCTTTTCAGTATTTTGGAAATCCTTGCCTCTAACACAGTAATTATAAGAAGTAATGGTTTTTATATACTTTTCTTTTTTAGATAATGGATTTTTCAAGCAAAACTTTTTAAAAACATCACCCTTAAGGAACAGTTATGACATTCAAGGTGATTTCCTTTTACAAGTATATTCCTGTAGATAACCCTCAATCTTTACGCCAGGAATTACAGCAAGACTGCCAGAAGCGTAATCTTCTTGGAAGAATACTTATCGGCAACGAAGGCATTAACGGCGCTGTATCAGGGGAAACAAAAAACATCGAGCTTTTTATGCAAAAGTTGACTGCCAATGCTTTATTCTCTGATCTCACCTTTCGGGAGCAGTTATGTGCCAAAAATACTTATCACAAATTAGTAGTGCGGGTGCGAAAAGAAATTGTTGCCTTCGGCAGTGATGTTGAGATTACCAATAAAGGAACTGCTCTTTCTCCTATGGAATTAAAACAATGGTACGACCAGAAGGAAGATTTTGTCATTATCGATGCCCGTAATGACTATGAATATGCAGTAGGAAAATTCAAAGATGCTATTGGCCTGCCAATCAAAAATTTCCGTCAATTTCCAGAAATGCTTCCGAAGCTGAAGCCATTTCAGGAAAAAAAGATCATTCTCTACTGTACCGGCGGCATTCGCTGTGAAAAAGCATCTGCTTTTCTGAAGGGAGAAGGATTTGAGAATGTCTATCAGCTGGACGGCGGGATTATTAATTATGTCAACCAGTTTCCCGAAACGTACTGGGAAGGAAACTGTTTTGTCTTTGATGACCGTTTAGTTTCCAAGGATGGCAAGCCAATTACGTCATGCGCTGTCTGTTCTCAGGAATGCGGTGAATATCTCAACTGTTACAATCTTGATTGTGATGCTTTATTTGTCTGCTGCCAGTCCTGTCGTGTAACCATGAAAAACACCTGTTCTGTAGAATGTTCTGCGGCGCCGCGGCAGCGAAAAGTACAAGATAACCGCAATTATCATAAAATAGGAATTGTTCAGAATTATTACTCTAAAGCAGGAGTTGCAGAGGTTAAGGTAAATGGAATGCTCTCCACAAAAACGGTTGTTTCGTTTAAGGGAAAGACAACATCTCTTTTTACACAGGAAATCACGGAACTTCGGGATGATACGGGAAATGAGATTGAGTGCAGCACTGGCATCGTGACGTTTCCCGTGCTGCAGAAAGTCCGGAAGAATGATCTTGTTGTCATTGAATCGTAAGATGGCCAAAAAACATACGCAGGAACACAATCTCTTTTTTGAGAAAGAAGACCTGCGCTGGGCAACGCCGGAAATTGTTGCTGGCTATCGCGCAGAACGATTACAATGTGATACGATTGTTGACCTCGGCTGCGGCATTGGATTCCAGACATTGGCTTTTGCGAAGAAATGTAAAAAAGTCTATGCTGTTGAAATTGATAAACGAAAAATAGAACACGCTGCCAGAAATGCGCAGGTTCTTGGCCTTGCTAATATCGAATTTATTCATGGTGATATGCTAGACCCTGCTGTCGTTCAAAAAATTACAAAGGCAAACATCATTTTCTGTGATCCTGAACGGCTTCCGGAAGAGGAAGAAAGAACGCTTCAAAGCATCATTCCTGATGTGCATACAATTATCGAAACCTATACTCAGCTTACGCCGAACATTGCCATCGAATTTCCGCCGCAGATAAAATCAATCCCTTTTGAGTGTGAAAAAGAATATCTATCACTCCATGGCAACCTTAATCGGCTGACGTTGTATTTTGGCACTCTCAAAATGTCTGAACGCAGTGCTGTTGTCCTTCCACAGAACAAAAAAATAGGTAATAACTCTCTGGCAAAACTGTCTGAAACAAAAACAATGGGGAAATATCTTCTGGAAGTTGATCCTGCAGTGGTAAAAGCAGGATTGTTGGCAGAACTTTCTGCAATCACAAAAACATCTCTTTATGCAGTGGAGAAAGCAGTTTTTTTCACAGCTGACATCAGCACTAAAAATCCTTTCTTTAAGCATAGTTTTGACATCTGCGGGCAGGCAAAAACGGAACAAGAAGTAATTCTGCTTCTTCAAAAATATGCTATTGGAAAAGTTCTGCTGCGCTATGCTGTTCATCCTCAAGAATACTGGACGATCCGAAACAGAATAGAACAGAAACTGAGTGGTGATACGAAAGCATCCCTCTTTAAATTTGGAGATGTTTTTATTGTTGGAATGAATTAATTAAATACTTCTTTTGATTTTTTGAGCAATTTCCTCATACATTCCCAGCGGCATTCGGGCGATGGTTTTTTCCAAAAAGGAAGAGGCGATTTTCATCGCATCAATCATTTTCAGCGCTTCTTTCTTAGTTAGCTTTTTTCCTTTGAAGAGATGATAATCAATTACACAATCCCGTAAGCCATTTTTTAAACGCTTATCCCTTTGCAGATATAATTTTTGCCGGATGAAGTCGCTGTCATCCAATTCTTTTTTTGGCATGGCTGTAATCACTGCAGAGACGACGTTTGGCATTGGCAGAAAAGATTCCTTCGGAACGTCTTGTACAATCTCAATCGTCAAAAAAGCAGAAAAAATGGGATGCTGTGCAGCCTGAAGAGCGAATTTTTTAGGAACCGTTAACACTGCCAAGGTTAGATTTCGTGATAAACATAGAGCATGAAACAGCGGTTCGCTGATTTGATAAGGGATATTAGCAACTACTTTGGTATATTCTTTTTGCGTCGGCAGTATTGGTATGGCATTGCCGAAAAGAACCTCCACATTTTTAGGGAGATTAGCCAGAACAGGCTTTAATTTTTCATCAATTTCGATGGCTATAACTTGTTTAACCTTTGCAGCTATCAGCGCCGTTATGATTCCTAATCCAGCGCCTATTTCGAGGATACTATCATTTTTTTTCAGTGCAGCAGCTTTGAGTATTGTTTTGACAACGGCATCATCAATCAAAAAATGCTGCTCATGGGAACGCTGCGGCGTAAGGTTATATTTTAGAAGAAGTTGTTCTGTTTTTTGCTGCAAGGTCATTATTTTAATCAGTAGATTATAATTTATATAATTTACCCTCTATACTTTACTTTTAACCAAAACAATTAAAAATAAATCTCCTAAAATAAGCTTTTATGTCTATTATCGATCAGCTTACAGAACTGGAACGACAATCTCAACAACGCGGCATACCTATTGTCGGTTCTGCCAAAGGAGCCTGGCTGCTGCAGAAAGTGCAGGAACTGAAACCGAAGAAGATCCTAGAATTGGGAACTGCCAATGGCTATAGCGGCATCATTCTTGGCAGTGCCGGCGCTTCCATAACGACCATTGAAATTGATGAGAATATTGCGGAAGAAGCGATGCGCAACTTTACGGAATGTAAGATTAACGCAGAAATTATTCTTGGTGATGGTGTTTCTATTGTGCAGGAATTGGCACAGAAAAATAAACATTGTTTTGACCTTATTTTCATTGATTTTGCCAAAAGACAATATCTGCCAGTGCTGGAAAACTGCATTCAGCTGGTTCGACAAGGCGGATTGATTATTGCTGATAACATTTCCTTCGACGGCTGCCAGGATTATAAAGATGCAGTTTTATCTCATCCTCACTTAAAAACTGACATTATTGATATTAAAGACGGGTTAAGCTGCAGTGAAAAGAAATAGTGGTTCTATGACAAACTACAATACTCCCAAAGTTCTTTTGACCGGTGCCTTTGGCAATATCGGCCAGCATACATTGGAAGCGCTATTACACAAAAATTATGCAGTGAGGGCGTTTGACCTTGACACTCCAGATAATCGGAAACGGGCGCGAAAATTCAACACAGAGGTTGTCTTTGGCAATATTGTCTATCCTGATGCTGTTACTGATGCTGTTAAGGGTGTTGATGCAGTAGTTCATCTTGCCGCTATCATTCCACCAAAAAGCGAGCATGATCCGAATTTTTCCTATACTGTCAATGTGCGGGGAACACGAAACATTGTCAAGGCAATGAAACAGCATGGCACTGCACATCTTGTCTATGCTTCCTCAGTTGCTGTCCATGGCTGTTCGCATCACCGGCCTTGCCTTTCCATCGATGATCCTTTCGAGAAAACAAATTGTTATACTGAACAAAAAATTACCTGCGAGTGGGAACTTGATCAGGAGAGTATTGCCAAAACAATACTGCGTTTTGGCGCGGTGATTCCTCTGGAGAGAAAGCCCGACCCGTTAATGTTTGAAGTTTCTCTTGATGCGAAGATAGAAACAGTTCATCCTGATGATGCGGCGTTGGCTGCTGCCAATGCAGTCCTCAATTCAAAAGCGGAAGACAAAAAATATTTTATCGGCGGCGGTGCTGATTTTCAGATGACCTATCGCCAATTTTTGACACGGGCATTAGAAAACTTGGGAATAGGAATGCTTCCGGATACTGCTTTTAGCGATGATTTGTTTCATACAAATTATATGGATACGGCAGAAGCACAGCACGATTTAAAATTCCAGAATCATTCATTTCAGGATTTTCTCGATGATGTGCGGAAAGCGCAGGGATGTGGAATTCATCTTCTAAAAATCCCTTTTATGAGATCTCTGGTTCGCCAAAATTTATTGAAACTCTCGCCGTATTATACTCAAACTGAATCTCTCTAAATTTATTTTTCTGTTTTATCCATGGATACTGAACCTGCCTCCAGCAGTTCCGACAACGATCCTTTTTCAGTATTCTCTATCACTGCTAATCCTCCTGCTTCGCCTGCCGGCCGAGAAAAATAGAATGTATTAGTCTCATAATCATATGTTCCTTGAGTTGTTTCGTTGAGAACTTCACGGAATGAAAAATCTCGGTGTATACTTGGTTTCATCCCGCCGTCGCGGTAGTGCTGGAGCAACAGCGTGACAACGCAGAACGTCGGCGGCAGTGTTATTTTTTTGCTCCACGGTTTTTTCGTTGTTAAATTTTGTAACACATCCTCTTTACGAAAACGGTTGATTATTTTTTCTGTTGTTGATGACACTGATGTTAAGGAATTGTACAACGTGATGAGATAGGGAAGGAAGAGCTTAATCTCCTCCTCATACGTTTTGTGGATGTTACTGAGATACAGTTTTATGGAAGATGCTTTGATCTCTCCTGCTTTGAAAGTATGGAACAGTTCGTTCCGGTTTGGTAATTCACCGATAAAAAGATGTTCCGCTTCGTAAATCATTACTTCGAGAGGTTTTAATATTGGCTGTTCCCGAAAGGAAAATGTTACCAGCGTATTTTTGTATCCGTAAAGAGGATTTTTCCATTGCTTTAGCTTTTCTTCAATCTGCGGATCTTCCCTGTCTATAGTAATGGCGAAAAATGGCATACTTCCTCTTATTTTGTACCAGAATTTATAATAATTTTGCTGTTTATTCTTCTACTTTCTCTTCCAGCGATACTGCTCCCGTTGAGATTTCAGAAATAGACCCAGCTCCGCTTTCAATTAATGCTAATCTTCCACTTTCTCCATTAGTATCGGCAAGGTAAAATTGTTTCGTTCCTGGATCGTATGTTCCTTGAATTGATGGAAAATATTTATTAAAAATGGATATTTCTTCAATTGATATTTTTCCATCACTGCTCTTTTTGATTGGAAATTGTGCAGTCATATTCATATAAAGATTTGTTGGAGGCAGAATTCTCATTGTAGTGAATGGATTTCTTTTTGCAATGGTTACATCGTCAAAAGAAAAATATTTTTTGATAATGTGCTGCGTGGTTTGTGCAGCAAGGCTTTGATAGAAATATCTGGCATCAGTGATCTTGGGAGATGTAGAATACTTATGATTATACCTACCGTTTTCTCTTTGTAGATAGATGTTAATATATAAATAAACATCACAAGGATGAAATGGCGCTTGGTTAAAATCTACATCCCGAAACGATTCAGCTCCATAAATGATTATTTCCTGATTCTGAATGTAAGGCTTCAGTTCAAATGTTTCCACAATTGTACTATCTTCAGGAAGAATTTTATTCCACAGCGTAAAACACTCTTCAAAATGTTTCCAATTTCTATTTACCCTGATCGCAATATATTTTGACATCTTCTGTTTTTTTACATAATTAGTTATAAGAATTTCCTACCGATATGCTACAATTTACGGCTTATACCGTTCCATCGTCCTTGGAAAGGGAATGGCATCTTTAATGGTATCTAATCCACAGATCCAGCTGATAATCCGTTCTACACCTAATCCAAACCCGCCGTGGGGAACGCTGCCATAGCGCCGCGTATCCAGGTAAAATTCATAGTCTTCCGGATTCTCTCCCTGCTCCCGTAACCGTGCTTTGATTTTCTCTAAATCATGCTCTCGATGCGATCCGCCGATAATTTCTCCATAACCCTCCGGCGCGAGGAAATCGCAGCCCTGCACGACTTCAGAATTTTTCGGATCTTCGGTCATGTAAAACGCTTTCACTTTTTTAGGATAGTGAGTGACGATAACAGGGACATCATAGAGCTTGGTTAATTTTTCTTCTTCGATCGTTCGTAAATCCTTGCCCCATTCCACATCCATCTTACATTTTGTTTTCAGAATTTTGAGCGCTTCGTCATAACTCATGCGCACAAATGGTTTTTTGACCGCCGGCTCTAATTTTTTATAATCCCGTTCCAGTAATTCCAATTCGGCTTTATTCGTTTCCAGCACTCGTGTAATCACATGCTTGAGTAATTTTTCACCGTAATCAATAATATCGTTGAATTCTGCCCAGGCTAACTCCATCTCCGCATGCCAGTATTCCGTTAAGTGTCGGGAAGTTTTACTTCTTTCTGCGCGGAAACTGGGAGAGATAGTATAAATTTTTTCTAACGAGAAGATTGCCGGCTCGGCATAGAGCTGCCAGGTCTGGCCCAGAAAAACGCCTTTGTTGCCGAAGTACGGCACTTCAAACAGTGTTGAACCGCCTTCCGCCTGCACGGATTGGAAGATGGGAGAATGATATTCATAAAAGCCTTCGTTTCTGAAGTATTCATGGATGGCCCCGAAAACAGTGCTTCTGACTTTAAGAATTGCTGTCATCCTGCGGCTGCGCAGCCAGAGATGCCGATTGTCAGCAAGAAATTCAGCAGATTGGTCTTTGGTAATCGGATAATTATCACTTTTTCCTACGAGATCATATTTTTTAACTTCTATTTCATAGCCAGTAGGAGCTCGTGGATCTTTCTTGATTGTTCCGCTAATCTCTAAAGAGGCTTCGACTTGCAGATGATCAATTTCATCCCATTTTTTAGCAAAGTTGTCCTGCTTAAAGACACATTGGATAATATTGCTGGAATCACGAAGGACAATAAATTTAAGCTTATTGCTGCCGCGTTCGCGGTGAACCCAGCCTCTGATAGAAACCGTTCCTTCGCCTTTCTTGATCGCATCCTGAATGGAGAGGTATGAAGTCATAAGCAGGGAATTAAAACTATATATAAAAAGATTGCGGATAATACTGGTTAGTTGCACTATTATCAGGAAAGCTCAAAAGAATAATTCTTACATAGAAATTCCTTGACTTTTTTGCTATCCGGTAATCCTAAGATAATAATGTTAGCTCGTTTTTCTGTAATTATAATCATCAAATAAATTTTATCTTTCTTGTAACTGAAGAAATCATTGTTTTTTAATTTACCCCTATAATGGTCATCAATCATCCAATTTTCATTAAATAACGTATCTGCTAGCGTATCAAGAAATTTCCAGATATTTTTAGTTATTTCTATTTGGAGATACAATTCTCCTTTCTCATCTTTTAGTGCAAATAATGTATCCATGTTTAAAGAGCGGCTAATAATTCATCATAAGCATCAGTTTGTCTCGTAATCTCTTTTGGATATTCTACTGCTAGTGATTCTAGGACACTTCTCAATGGTACTAAATATTTTTCATTAGGCAAATCTCTTGTTCCTTCTAAAGCTATCGCTTCTTGTACTAGAAAAACATCTTTAAAATATCTCTGAGTTGATTGAAATACTGCTTTCTGATAATCGCTGCATGATTCAATCTCCGCATAAAAACATCCCAGGCCATAATATCCAAGGCTTCTTATTGGATGAACTTGGCCGTCACAGAAACCAATGGATGTAGTTGTTGGAAGTTGTGATTCCATAAATAGTTCTGCTGTAGCCATTCCTGCTCTATAAGTTAAAGTTTCTAAATCAGTTTGAGGTGTAACTGTTCCTAATTGCCCTATTCTTTCAGACATGAGTTCTAATACCTGTTCTAATCTCGTTAAGTCTTGAGTTTTTATATTTGCAGATGTCTGATCATATAATTCGACTTGTTTATACATAAAATTGATAGATCAGGTAACCTTTTATAAAATTTGCTGAATTAACCTGCATTCATTAACCTTATCCAAAAAAACCAAATCCACAACAAGTTATAAAAATAAACTTATTTTTAATACTGGCAAGGACCCGTCGCCTAGCCTGGATGCTGGCAATTCGAAATCACTGGAATTGGCAAGGCAGATAGGGCACAACCCTCCTAAGGTTGGTCTCGGGGGTTCAAAGGCCAGTTACACTAGGCGAGTCGTACTCAAGTAGGGTATTCCTACGGAAACCCTACGACAATGCCAAAAAGTGTAATTGCTTGAAAGTCCCCTCGGGTCCGCTTATAATCATGGCAAAGAAAGTTTTAATTGGCGTTGACCATATCCCTGAAAATGTGGAAAGGACAGTACAGGCTATTTATAATTATGCTCCTTCTTCTGTCGGATTGGAACTTCCGGAGGATTATGAAGAAAGAGAAAAATTGGGTCTAACTGTTAGTTTCTTTGATGATATTGTTTGTTCATTACGGGAAGATGAGATTAAAGTAGTGTATTTAGAAAATCCAGAGGCAATAGATTATTTTAGGAGCGTTAATCTTGCGAAACTTATTGTCGAGGGGCATGTATCTAAAGAAGAGATACACTGCGAACTCCTGTATCTTAAAAAAATCAATGTAGCTTATATGTCTCCAGAAACAATCTTTGAATTAATAGTACAAAAGAAAAGATATGGCGAAGCTCTTGATCTTGTTACTCATAATGATCTCGATAACATTATTTTATTATGGGAACAAACCAATCACCGGCGGGAAGCGCACATGAAAAAAAATATTAAGAGCTATAATCCTGATGTTATCGTCATTGGCGATGCTCATGCTCAGGAAATAACTACAGCATTGCCGGACTATGAGTATATTGCAATTAAATGACTTTTTTGTCTCATTTTTAACAATAGTTTTAAGTTACCCCAAAACATTCTGTACTCAGTATGTACCAGATGTCACAGCAGTATGCTCCTGTAAGTAATACGAGAATGGGAAGTTATAGCAGATTAGAATCAATAGCGCAATCGTATCAAGGAAATGTTGCCTACGCTGTTGCCGATTCTCCGTCAGTGGAATATTCTCCTTCTTTTCAGTATACTGCACCGGTATTAAATATTCCCGCATTTAGGTATCAGGGATTATCGCAGGCTTCAGCGTACAGAAATAATCTATTACCCTACACTGTATTTCAATCGCATCAGGAATATCATTTTGAGCCGGACCATTTTCTGAAGCCGGGGAAAGAAGGTATCTTTGTCGGAAAAGCAGTGGAGATTCGGGAGCATATTGAGACCGCTTTTGAAAAAATGTTTTTTCGTCCATTTCCAGCGGATATTAAAATCAGCATCTGCAATGAAAAAGAATTTCGGGCCATTGCATCATCACCGGGGGTTATCGGCCTTTCTTTCAACCGCAAAAGACATAGCTTATTATCAGAAATATTTGTTCTCAATGATTATCTTGGCAGAGTAATGCTCACCATCGGCCATGAGTTAGGCCATGTTCTCACGGAAACGTTAGGCAATGCGCAGAATGAAGAAGCGAAGGCATATTCCTTTTCATTCGCCTGGATGAAAACGGTGAAAGAACATAACATTGCCGGATTGCAGGAAGCTATCGTGTTGGAAAATCCGGCGCAGAATGGACTGCATAACATTGCCTTTAATTTTGTTGATAAAGAATTAAGAGCGGGAAAAAGCGCCTGGGAAGTGTATACGGAGATTGTTGAGAAAGAAATAAATTTAATGTTAGTATAACAATTCATATAAATCTTCTTTCTTTCATCAATCTATGATTGATAAGCTTGCTCTTATTTTTGGCTCGAAAACCAAAGCCCAGGAAATGGTGTTTCTGCTGCATAATGTTAAGAATGTTGTTCGGCAGGGATTTTATCCTTCGGAATTAGGACGAGTGGAGGAATTCTGTAAGAATAATAATCTTTATCTTGTAAAATCAAAATTTAAAGTCTTGGTAACCAATGACCATATATATTCCAATAAAGGCCTGCGTATAGATCTAGACGATACACGAGAAGGGATGTATTTTACCTATATTTCAAAAGATGAAAAAACGGCACTGCTGGCAAGTTATGACGAATTAACCGGCAATGATTATGAATTGGGATTAGTATTAGGCTATCCTTCCTGCTGTGTGCAATTTTTCTGCCGTCATTTTAATGAGAAAAATCCAGATTTACAACTGCCGGCAACAAATCTATTCACTAATCTGACTGCACGAAATCAGGACTGTGTTTTGCTTTCTCATTTTCCCTGCAGTTCCGATTGCAGCGAGAGCATTAGAATTGCGGAACACTATGCTGCGCTTCTGAAAAGTATAGACCTACAACGGTATCAGAAAATGATAACTTTACTTCAATTTCCGTCTCAATAAGGGCGGATGTTTGAAGAAGCGATGAATCATTTTATCCATACTGAATGTTTTGCTTTTAAGATAGATAAAACCCAGAAGTGATACCAGCGATGCACCCACAACATTGATGATAAGGTCGGTCATGGTATCTACTAATCCTGATTTCTGCATGTTCAATCCAAATGATGTATCCATAACAAATTCAAAAATTTCCCAGGCGACGCCGATGGCGATGGCAAAGACAAACGAAAACAGGGCCACAAAGACTGGTTTCATGTTGCAATGGACCTGTTCTTCTTTGTTTAAGATGTATACTAACAAAAATCCGGCGATGCCCAGCAGAATGCCGGAGCTTCCATGGAGTAAAATGTCCCACCACCATACTAAAGTATAATAGCTGTGAATTTCTCCCAGAAAGAGTGCAGCATAACTGAACAGGATGATGACAAAATCTATTTCTATTGGCAGCCGCACTCGATAGTTGCGCCGCATGATCGTTGGCAGCAGCGTAAAAATGAAAATGCCGCTGATGGCAAAGACATTGAGCCAGTTTTGCTGGTAGATGGCAAAAAGAATCGCTCCTACTAATGTTAACTGTAAAAAATAGGAAATTCCCAGCTGGATTTTATCTGCTTGATCTAACTTTTTATCTTTAATTAACAGATGCATTGGAGAAGAAGTAAGCCTTTGAAGTTAATAAACGTTGCTTAGAAAGACACTGTCAAATTATAGGCAGGTAGCTTGGCCTGCAATGTGTGAATGGGGAACTGACATTCGTTAGACATAATTATTGCGCGAAAATCTTTTGGATTTTACTGCCAATTTTGCCCCCATTCATTAGTCGTTGCTGTTAAGCAACTCACAAACGGAGTGACATGATGCTACCTGCCTGCCGATTAATTAACAGTGTCCTTAGAAACACTTATTTTGACCTCTCCATCGCGAATATAACTTCCTGAACTAACAAAGGATGTTCCTTCTCCCAGGTTTCATAATCGACAATGCCATCAGGAATACCGCCAAACAGGTGATGATATGACGCTTTCACCAAATGTTCAATGTCACTGCACACTGCTCGTTCATCAACAACAAGCGGATTTTTGCCGTGCTGGTTAAGCCCGTACCATTCAATAATATACTGTGTGGAAGCACTGCAATTATCGATGTAACATTTGTTTTCGAGAGCCATAAATCTTATTTAGAAAGGTAAGAATTATATAAATCTATTCCTTGATCACAATCCCAACTGGGCAATGGTCTGAGCCCATAACAGCAGGAAGAATGAATGCTTTTTGCAGCCGCGGCCGTAATGATGGAGAAATTAAAAAGTAATCAATCCGCCAGCCGACATTTTTCGCCCGGGCATTGAACATCTGGCTCCAAAAAGTATAATGGCCGCCATCTTTGGTGAATTCCCGGAAGGTGTCAATAAAACCAGCCTTGATACAATGTTCAAAACCATCTATCTCTATCTGCGTGAATCCTGCAGTCTTATTGTAATTGCTTTTGGGATTGGCTAAATCCAGCGGCGTATGAGCAACATTAAAATCACCGCAGACAATAACTGGTTTTTTCTGTTCCAACTGTTTCAAAAACTGCAGAAAATCAGCATCCCATTGCTGTCTATACTGTAATCGCGGCAGTCCCCGGCCGGAGTTGGGAACATACACCGTAACGAGATAATATTGTTCTAATTCAATGGTAATCACTCTGCCTTCCTGATCATGCTCTTTACTGCCGATGCCGTACTGCACCGATAATGGTTTCTGTTTGCAGAAAATAGCCGTTCCGGCATATCCTTTCTTATCGGCAGAATTCCAGAAGTGATGCGGATAATTCTCAAGCTTAGTATCAACCTGGTGCGGATGCGCTTTTGTTTCCTGAATGCAAAGGAGGTCAGGATTTTCTGTCTCGACAAACGTAAGAAACCCTTTTTTCAGCACGGCACGGATGCCGTTCACATTCCAGGAAATAATTTTCATCGTTTTTGTGTCCGCCGCGCGCCGCCGGTTTTATAGGGTGAATAGCGTCCTTTTGCTTTTTGGCTGCTGCGTGTTTCAGGGAACGTGTCATCATCTTCCAATTCATCATAACCACACTGCAGGCAGCGGAGGAATGATACCCCATTATCTTCAATCGTTTTTATCTTTAGGGATTTACATTGCGGGCATTTACCACCGTTCGTCATCGGGATCACCTTCTAAATCTTGTTCCGGACAGGTAAAACATCGCCCTTTGGGCGTTAAATAAGAGCGGCAGCAGCTGACGTTAAATTCTCTTTTTTTTACCAGTTCGATATCACTGTCCGCATCTATAATTTCCATCTTCTCAACAGATTCTTTCCCTTCTTTTTATCTTTTTTCTTTTCGTTGGTGGTATAAGCATCTTTATGACTCTAAAACCTGGCTTGTCCAGAATGGAAAATATGTGTATACTGGAGCACGGCGCGATTACGAGTTGTCTGACGACACCTCGTGCGCCTCGATGGGCGCCAGTATACATATTAGTATTATTCTGGACAAGCCTATTTTGGTTTAGCTAATCGCAACCGTCCAGACATCCGT
>JAUYPT010000009.1 GCA_030695685.1 Nanobdellota archaeon
CACGGTCGATGAAATATCTCCCATAAATAAGAGAATTTCTTTCTCTTTCATTTTTTTATAATTCTCGACTTCCTGTTCAGTCCATCCATAGACACGCAAATTCAATTCAAACTTTCCAATATGCACTGGTCCCCGCTGATATCCTTCCTGCTGTACTTTCAGCTCTGCCCGGGTGCGATAGGTAAACGTTGCTAAGACACATCCATTAACACCTTTATCACCTACCATTACCTGCTTGCGGGCAAGAAGCTCTACATCTAACATACTTCCTTCAAAAGCGGAAACAATATCTGCCGTTTCCATTCTTCCTCCTTTCAGCGTTAATCTCTGCGTGTGGCGCAGATATGGTTTTATCCAAGTGATATACATCTTAATAATTTCAAAGTGCTGTAATAAATATGTTAACATGAACCGCCGCCGGTCCTCATGCTCTTTGGCAGTTTGATCCCGCCAGCGCAGATATTGTGTTAAATGGCGGATTAAAACACGAATCACATTTTGATTAAAATCCTTCTCTAAATTAGTGACATGATTTTCTACTTCAGTCTGGTCTTTAAATGGAGGAGCATCAAAAAATAAATCAGGCAAGGTAATAAATTCCAATTCCCGCGCCATGCCATAGACAGAGGCAGCGCTTTTCCCGCCACCTTGCACTAAGTCGACAAAAATGCCTTTCAGCGTAATGTCATCACCCTTCTGCCGTTCGCCGATTGGTTTTTTCAACTGCTCCTGTACATGATTATAATATCCCAGCCGTTCGTCAATAATCCGCAATTCACGAACCATCTGGAACAGTTCTTTGATCATTTTTCCTGTCGTTGCTAAAAATTGTGACACTCTATCCTGCTGTGAGCTTAAGCGCTGCTGCGTGACACCAAAAAAGGCAGAATTTTCTGCTGCCGCGAAAGAATCTTCCAGTTTTTCGATAATTGGCATAAATGCCCGTAATTGGTCCAAAATCCAGAAATACGGCTCTTCTAAACTTAAATCTGGAATCTCCATCATCAAGGTGTAGGATTTTTGAGGATCTGGAAACCCAGTTTTGTCAAGATGCTCTGCAAGAACTTCCTTCTTTTCTTCCTTGAACTTAAATTCTTCCAAGAGCTTAGAACGGGTATTATCTGCCATCATATCACGCTAAAAAAAAGAAAAGTTCTTAAAGAATATAAAACTTTTTGTTCCTTGTGATGGGCCTGTGGTCTAGTGGCTACACACCAGCCAACACTCTTGGTTGGAGTGCCACAGATGATATCGCCTCGACACGGCGGGGATCCCCGGTTCGAATCCGGGCAGGCCCACTTATATTCACATTACGTTCATGAACTCAGCAGAACAGCCCATTTACATCCTGAATCAGCATAAGCCGCGAGCCATAATCCCAAAGATACTATCGCTGCTGGTGTTAAGCATCATTTTTTACAGTGGATTAGTACTTAATCTCTCTCTTGTAAATATTGCAGAAAGCACAGAAACAACGATTAAAACCGTTTCCGTACTCGTGTTACTCGTTATCGTCATTCTGGGAATAATCATGGCAGTGATGAAAGCAGCAAAACCGTATCTTTTCTACAATAATCGAATTTCCTGGAATAACAAAGAATTATATTACAACGCTATTACCAATACTATTCCTCAGAAAAACTTTGTTGATACGATATTCAAGACGTATTCTATTACAGCAGGAGAAAAGTTTCAGCTGCAGCACATTCCGGATCAACTGAACCTGCAAAATTATCTGCAGCAGCTCATAACATACAATCGGCAATAAGATTTGTTAAAACTACAGAGAAGTTTGAAAAATAGTAATTTTGATGAATAGTCATTTTGTTTCAGGTCAAAATTACGACTATTTCAAATTCTCTTGAGAACTTTAGTTGAGGACAATAGTTTTACATCTCATTTTTCTTCAACTAAAGTTTGGAAGATATATTATCATATAATATCTATGTCTTCCATTACTTTGCACGTAAATAATCTCATTTTGCAAAGTTCTCTACAGTTTACCGACAATAAAAGCATCGATCAGAACCGACGTTAATGATAATATCAGCGGCCCAAGGATAACGCCCCAAACGCCGAAAAAGAAAATGCCGCCAAGAATCCCAATCATGACTATAGCAGGATGAATTTTTGCTTTATCTCCGACTAATTTTGGCTTTAAAATATTATCAATGCCGCCGACAATGATGGCAGAGTACACAAACAAGGCAATCCCTTTAATCATCATACTATTAGAATCCTGAAAGACACCTTCTAAAAATAAGATCACTGATGCTGGCAGCCAGATGATTCCCGTTCCTAACGAAGGAATAAGGGCAAACAAAGCCATCAATAAGCCCCAAAACAACGGTGATTGAATGCCAAAGACCAAAAACCCTAATGCACCTAAGATTCCCTGAATTAAAGCAACAAGCAGATAACCATAGACAATGCCGTGGGTAATTTCCTTCAAGCGGCCAATAATAAAAGAATATTTACCTTCTCCCATGCTCAAAAAATCACCAAGCCTTTTCACAAATATGTCGCCGTCTTTCAGGAAATAGAACATCGTAAAGAAAGCAATAAATGTATTCAAAATCATCCTCGGCACACTAATCAGGAAAGTAGAGCCTCTCTGAATGACCCAGTTAGTCGCTGTTTTTAAAACCTCTTGGATTTGAAAATAAACGTTAGGGTTTTGCCCGAGATCTTTTATCGTCTCACAAAAATAATTAGTGCAGTCGCTGAATAACCCTACTGCCAGCTTCTGTTTGCCCAGGATAAAAAGAGCGTATGATTCTTTAACCAGTGATTTGACTAAAAAGAAGGCAGGAACGACTAAAATAAGTAAGACTAAGCCGCAGACAAGAAAGGCAACCGCAATCTTCTGATTGTTTGTTTTCGACGTTTTCTGAAGAATAAATGAATAGACAGGATTAAAGATGTAGGCAAAGAGAGCGCCGACAAAAATGGAGAGGAAGATAGGCTTAATCACGAAGAAAGTGAGTATAATAAAAAAAGCAAATACAACTAGCGGAATATGCACTCGGTACTTCATTGTCTATCACCTCTTAATTATAGAGACATTACGTGACTATATAAGTTTTTGTATGACGAGAAAATGGTAAATGAAAGAAAAAAAAAGAAAAAATAAAGTAATTATTGCCTTACTTTGGTGCGCTAACGGTTGCGTCGCTGGAGGTTGTACCTTCGACTTCTACTTCAGAACCGAAGAGATCACCAGGCCTGTTAGCAACAACTTTACCTGCTAACCGCGTATCAGCACCGCTGTATCCTGCAACTAACATGGCCATATTTCCGTTAGCATGCTCGAACAGCTTAACTCGTGCTTTGCCAGGCGTAAATCCTTGGGCACAATCAGCAGGGTTACCCATCAGTTTGGCAGCGACCGTGTTAACACAAGGTCCACCGACAACGATTAAGTTCTGCCCCATGTAATCAGCGACTTCGCTATCCAACCGTGTTGCGTCAACAACTTCAACAGCAACCATGTTTCCACTGCTGCTGCTGCTTGTTTTCGTAGCACCAGAGGTTACATACACTTGTGCTATACGCTGGTTCTTTGGATAGGTGTAGGTTAATTCCTGTGGGTCACTGGCGGGTGCTTCAAACTTCAAGAACGATCCCATGGACGTGTATCCGTACGATACTTCCGTTTCACCATCAGGCGTTAACAAGGTAATTCCTGGCGATAACGATGCTCGCACTTCTGGCCCTGTCGTTGCGGTAATGTTGAACGCTACCGTCATAGGCAAGACATTGTCGTAATCGTTGGCGTTCAGTGTTGCTCTTGACCACTCAAAGCTGTTCGGAAAAATGGCGGTACCAATACTAACACTACCATTACTAATATCTATTGGAGAAAACGTCCACTGCGAACCATAGCTGTCTATAAAAGTGGTTAAACCACTATCTATAGGAAATGCACCATTTCCATTAAGATCAACAGCAACATTAAAGTCATCTGCCTGTGCAGAAGACCTGTTCTGAACGATGAACGAATAACCACCGAGCTTAATGGTTGCTACCGTTCCCGTCGTACCAGCAGAAATAGTGCTGACAGAGTACTCCAACGTTTCACCACTGCCTTCATTTTTAAACTTAATCTTAGGGCTGGTCTTTGTCTGTCGGTCTGCAGACTTGTACTGCAAGAGATACGACTTTCCAGAACCATCCGTCGCAGAACCACCAGTAATAACAAAGTAGTCATCTTTATAGATATCCATATAAGATGTCGCAGAGGACTCGTTCAGGATTAACCTTTTCTGGTT
This sequence comes from Nanobdellota archaeon, assembly GCA_030695685.1. Lineage (GTDB taxonomy): Archaea > Nanobdellota > Nanobdellia > Woesearchaeales > GW2011-AR9 > JAUYPT01. Next base: position 4,272 of record JAUYPT010000009.1, read on the forward strand.
ACTCCTAGCATTGCCATCCCATGCTTCTTCCCCTAAAGTAAGGTTGGTTGCACTGATAGCATAGGCAACTGGAAGATTAACCGCATTGTTATCCCCATCGAAAAGCGTTAATTTGTATCGCCGCGTTCCGGATGTTTTCAGGCGGATGTCATGCGTTTCTTCCGTGCTTAAGCCTTGGTATTCGATGTCTAAATCTGCCCAGGTCAACGCTTCTTTTTCTTCACCGGCAGCTGCAATAACATCGCTTAATTTCTTACCGGCAGCAACAAAGTAGTCATCTTCCGCAGTGACGTTCACACCAATAGTAGTTATGGTTAAAGTAGTGTTATCATCTGTTCCTGTAATAATAACCTCTGCACCATCAATGTCCTCCGATCCTACCTTTAAGTCGTGAGATCCAATACCATCTAAAATGAGATCATCCCGTAATTCTGTCTTCTTCGCTCCAACAAAGAACGTTGATGAGTGTACACCACCAGCATAGGATTGGTATAAGACTTCACTGACACCAATTTCACTGCCGTCGCTTAAGACGTACGTTTCTCCTACTTTTAATTTGTTGGTCGCTTCTCCGTTAACTACAAACTTCGCTTCATCAGAGTCTGTATACGTTAAAGACACTTCGTAGGTTTTATCCTTAACTGTATACGTTTTGGATTCACCTTCCAAAATAGTATCCCGTGCAGCACCAGCCATCAAAGTCAATTTTACACCATATTGAGGGCTAGCAGCAGTTCGGCGTGCCAAGACAACAGTATAATCCTTACCCATCATGCTTAAGTCTGTATTCTCAAAGTCATCTAAATAGGTTCCCGTTGTATCAGATGTTCCACTAGAATCTGTCACATCAGACTGTGCAGTAGAGGTGAACTCCAATAGAAATCGGGCAATGTGTCCGGTATTGGCAATAAATAAGTGGTCTGCAGTGACATCGTCATCGCTTTCCGTGTATTTGACAATGTTGCTTCGCTCTGGGTTAGCCCCTTTATTATCAAAGTAAAGGAACTGGTTGAATTCATACTCATTCTCATTCGTAACCCATTTCCCAGTTGCTAAGGCATCCAAATCCTCTTCATCAAGGAATGTAGTAATATCCCTAAATCTTTCTCCTGCAATAGTCGTATCAGAAACGTTGTTGTTAGCTATTTCAAGTTTCTTGGAAGAAGTTCCAACTTGCCAGGAATCTCCGGAAACAGCAACAGTTGCTCCTCCACTGCCAGAAGCTACCTTCATGCTTGCAGCAATATCAGTCATAGCCAAGTTATCAATAGGCATGGCGCGTTCTCCAACGACTAATAAACCGTTGAAAACACCTGCTTCTACAAACATAGTAGGGTAATCACTCAAATCAGCAGCCATTGCACCCATTGCTGTTGCTCCTAGCATTGCGACACCGGTACCGACTGCAAAAAGTCTCTTAACCATTCTTTTTACTTTCATTTTGCTAAACACACCTCCGTGTTTGAATATGCAAATTATTTACACTGGCCACCCATAAAAATTCCGAACTGTGTACCGAAAAAGTACACTTTTTCGATTTCACAGGAGGCCTGTGATCTCACCAAGCAATAACTGTGTAAAGCTTGGATACTGGTATTTGTACCCCTAACTACCAAAATTCAATTTATAAGTCTTTCGCAAAAATTAGACCTGCCAAAATAGATAATTGGTTGCCAATGGTTAAAACAGAAGTTTTTTTTGTTTTTACCATGTCATCATTTTAAGATAACAAATTACTCTTTTATAGAACACTGTTCTAGTTTAAGAGTAAACATGGCTTGACTGTCCCCAAAAATTATAAAGGTTTTGAATTAAATTAGTTTTATGGATATCAAAACACTTCCCTTGCCGGACTTCTTCCGCAAGAAGTACCAATCTTTTGCGAATCTAACGCCGATTCAGGAAAAAGCAGTAACAGCAGGACTATTGCAGAGAAAATCTCTGCTCGTCTGCGCTCCCACTGCCTCCGGCAAAACATTGGTCGCTACCATGGCGATGATAAATACTCTCAATCAAGGCAAAGCGCTCTATATTGTCCCGCTGAAAGCCTTGGCTAATGAAAAGTATAAAGAATTCCAGCAGCTCTTGGAAGGAACACCATTTAAAGTAATGATGTCAACAGGCGATATTGATTCTGACTCAGAATATCTTGCTAACTATAATATATTGGTATTAACTGCCGAAAAGCTGGATTCTCTCTTGCGGCATAAAGTTTCCTGGCTGGCAGATGTAAAAACAGTGATCATTGATGAAATCCACCTCTTAAATGATCTCAACAGAGGGCCGACATTAGAAATTATTATTACGTTACTAAAATTACTAATTCAGCCGCAGCTGATTGGATTATCAGCGACCATCGGCAATCCTAAAGAATTAGCGCAGTGGCTGGAGGCAGAACTGGTGACCGATACGTGGCGGCCAGTAGAATTAAAGCAAGGCATTCATTGGCAGGGCAAAACAGAATTTTATTAAGATATATTTAACAAAATTCAGGAACCCTTTGGTAAAGTTTTAAAAATAGACTGCTTGGCGAGTAAAGAGCTGTTATTGATTAGATTAATATAATCATAGGCATCAGAGCTGTTATTAAGATTGCTCACGAACAACGCCCGCAGTTGATCTTCCATCACATTCTCTCTCAGAGTGAAGCTCATGTTTTTTCCTTCCTGTCGGGAAAAGACAATACCACTATATTCTTTCAATAATGCTTTATCTTCTTCTACTACGATATTCCAAGCTGGATGACGTAATACTTGATGTTGTGTTAATCTTTGATTATAAACTCCATGATTTATGTTTAATGTTATAATTCCATCACCCTGAAGAGCATCATAATCAATAGGTATAAATCCTCCATTAAAATCTTCATTAATGCTGATCAAACGCGGCGATTGAAGAATAATTTTAAACTCGGGAGAATCTGCTTTATGGACAATACCAGTGCAGGAATCAAGCCGGGGATGAAACAACCGTAATCGTTCATATAACACTTTTACATTTCCCATTTCAGAATACAGCGTCCAATAATCTTCCACTCGTGCAAGCATATTTTCTTTAAATGTTAAAGGGCGATAGATTGTAGTGCCATCGACTCTAGTAAAAGTAGGATGAGTTGTACTCTTTTTTTGTTCACAGAATTGTTGTAATTGATGAACTCCCAGAGGATATGTATTTATTTCCGGCAGGAATTGGTAGTGAGGAAAATCCTCCGCAAAAGTGCCGTTTAATCCATTTAATCTTTCTTTATTCGGAAATTGTAATGGAAATGTGCCCATCCAGAACTTATCCTGCATAAAATAATCAGGAACGTCTTCCCAACCATACTCTTTCCACACCTTCTCCCTGCCATCTCGTAACGTTTGGCGTGCATCCAAAAATTCTCGTAACGCCAGATCAATAGCTATAGCTTCTCCATGAGGATTACCGTCTTCCTGAAGCTTATCGGCAAGAACAAGCCAGTCTTCCCGCTTTGAAGGATTCTGTTTTACAAGGTCAATTAGTTTTTGATAAAAAGGCATAGAGTAACTTAAAATAAGGTAATTTATAAATATCTTGTCGCTTTTTTAGGAAATTGAGGTAGTAGTTAAAAACTCTTTCATCTTCATGATTCGTTGTTGTAATTCTTCTGTATTCCCATACTGTAAATCTAATGCTTTCTCGTAACAGGAAAGCGCACGAGCAATGTCTAATTGTTTTTGATACACAACACCTAGATTATAATATGCTCTGCCACTGCGTGGATTTAATGCCATAGCATTTTTCAACAGCAGTACTGCTTCCGTAAACCGCCCCATTTTTTCATATACAGCGCCGGCATTGATGGAAGCGTCGAGATGATCAGGATTATGCTGCAACGTTGCTAAAAAATGATTCAGCGCCTGTTTGAGATCTCCTTTCTTAAAATAACAAAACCCTAACCCATAATACGCTTCCGCATTCGTCTTCGTATGTCCTGAGAGGCTTTGCTTCTGGGACACAAAAGGTTCCATCTTTTTGTGTCCTAAAACCTGCTGATAATTCTCCATCGCACTATCAAATTTGCCTTGCTTCTGCTGGACTACAGCTAGATTAAGCCGGGGAGAAATGGATACTGAATCTAACGAGAGCGATTGTGCAAACGCCTCTTCCGCACGGGAATAGTCTCCCAATTCCTTATGCTGTATCCCTAATTCATAATAGGCTTTCGCATTCATGGGATTAGCGGTAACTTTTTGTTTGCTTAATTCCAGATACGTTTGTGTCTTGGCAGCAGTTTCCCTCAACGTCCCGTAATGATGGACAGGAACATCCAAAAAGGCCATTTTTCCTGCATTGTTTTGTATCGTTTCATCGACCATCTCATGAACTCTTCCGATAAAATAATGTTCTTTCTGGCGGCGGAACAATCGTACTTTGACTGAAGGATACCACCCTTGTGCAGTTTGGGCATACATATTTTTTTCCTGCACGGGCATCCAGCCGCTGATGGAAGAGTCATTGCTATAATTCTGTGTCAGCAGGCGATAGCCAGCAGTGTCTTTATTATACAAAGCCTGCTGCAGCAGCGGGAATTGGTCTTGATTCAGAACTTCATCCGCATCCAGAATTAAAATCCAGTCGCCTGTTGCCTGTTTCAAACTTTCATTGCGGGCAGCCGCGAAATCATCGCACCAGCTAAACTGAAATATTTTCTCCGTAAACTCCACAGCAATCTCTTTTGTTCGGTCAGTACTGCCGGTATCAACAATAATAATCTCATCAGCAAGCCCTTGCACGGAAGAGAGACACTGTGCCAAATACGCCTCTTCGTTTTTGACAATCATACAGACGGAAAGAGTTTGTTTCCGCACTAATTCCTCAAAATCAGATAATGATGTTTCCCGTGTAACCCACTGCCGGGCATATTCCCCTGCTGACTTGTCAAAGCCTCTGGCAACGGTAACAGCTGTTTCATACCGCTGCCGGACAAGATTAAGAACGGCCGCAGAATATTTGCCGTAAGGATAACAGAAATGATGTACCTGACAGTTAAGATTCTTCATGATAGACTGTTCTGCTGTATCAAGTTCGTGAACAATTTCCTGTTCCGATAAGGAAAAAAAATTAGCGTGTGTGTAACTGTGAGAACCAATCACAAAGCCTGCTGCGACCATAGCGCGGAGCTGCTGCCAGGTGCAAAATCCGGAATAATTTTCCTGGACAGGTATGCTCTTGGAATCTTCAATCCAACGGGGAACAACAAAGACTGTTGCCGTAAATCCTAGCTGTTGTAAAATCGGGAACGCAGATTCGTAAACGCCGCTTCGAGCGTCATCAAATGTTATGACCACATACTTTTCTGCTGTTTTCTTCTCTAGATTATCATTCAATTGAGTAAGAGTAATGGTTTTATACCCTTCTTTCTTCAACCATTCCATCTGCTGCTGGAACCGGCGAAGGGAAACATTCCATTGACTAGTATCATCGGCAATGTCATGGTACATTAAAATCGGAATGTCTTTGTATTTCATGTTCCTGCACTGTTATAACGTTAACTGCCTGCGTAAATCGATGAAGCTATCTTTAGTATATGTTTCTTTATATTCCTGCGCTAACCCCCGCAGTGTTGGAACATCAATCGTAAATCCTTTCTTCTGCAGCTCCGGCTTCATCCTGCAGATAAATTCAACTAATTGCGTTACATTCTGAGGGGATTCGGTCTCTTTGCAGCGCTCAAAATCAATCAAGGTAGGATGGTTATTCCGGTCAATAATAATATGCTTCAAGGGATGATGCATCTCTTCCTTGTTGACATTGAACCTATCCATCACAAAACACTGCTCCAGAATGGTCAACAATACGTTCCGGGTTTCTTCCTTCGTACTTTGTGTAATCCAGTCGGCAATAAAAACACCGTCAACAAATTCATAGGCAAGATAATTATTGCCATGAAATAATAGCCGCGGTCCAATCCCTTCTTTCATGAATGTATGCAGCCATTTGATTTCATTCTCAATTCGCCCTACAGCCTGGCTGTCTTCCCGCAGCACTTTAACAGCAACGGTAACTTTCTCCTTCCGTGAGAAATGACTCTTAATCCAGATATTTTTATCCAAATCCGCAGTATAGACAAAACTGCGTTTCCCCTTGGCAAAATAATGGAGATGCTGTAACCCTTTGCCTTCTAATTCCCGCAGCAAGGCAGTTTTTCGGACCGCATAAACATATAATGTTTCAAAGGATACTTTTTGTTTCTCTTCTTCCTCAAATTCAAGAAGATTATGGGCAATGATTTCCTCTATTTTATCTTTACTGGTTAACGAGGAGAACAGAAATAAGATCACGCCATCCGGAAAAAGATACTGCGATGCCTCTGCAAAGAATTGCTCGGAAAGTTCCCAGCCTTTCTTTCCGCCGTAAATGGCTTTATCATCTACGCCTTTATCCTGCGGTAAATATGGAGGATTAAAAATAATCACATTGAAATGGCCTTCGAGATTCTCAAATAAATTGCCATGGACGGCTTTGATTTTGCGCAGTTTTCGTTCCCGCACTTCATTGTTAAGCCTGTCAACGGCATCTTGATTGATATCAACGGCAATGATTTCTTTGGTATTAGGCGCTTCCATCGCGCTCAAAGCTTGGATGCCGGAGCCAGTCCCCATATCTAATATTCTGCCCATGGCATAATGGCGCACTACTTTTTGTAATAAGTACGAGTCCTCTGCCGGTTCATAGATATCCATAGAACGTCCAAAAAAGAGAGTTTTAATAAATATTGCGACTTTATGTTGTTGATAGAGAAGTTTGAAAAATAGTAATTTTGAGGAATAGTCATTTTGTTTCATGTCAAAATTACGACTATACTAACGGACAGAATGAATTAATGTGATTGTTCTGTCCGTTATATATATAAAGGACACATTTGAATATTAATTACTTGTGTCCTTTAGTATATTTCAAATTCTCTTTAGAACTTTGTAAGTCAATAATTTAATTTTGCAAAGTTCTCAATACAAATCACAGCCCTAATTTCTTTGCCAATTTTCCCGCTTCCGCTAGCTGCTCAGGAGTGCCTATATCTATAAAATGCTCGCTCTTGACATACCCAAAATGAATTCCTTTATCAATCAGCTGTTGAATAGCATCAGTAAGTATGTATTCTCCTTTAAGTCCAGGCTGGATTTGACTGCAGGCAGTAAAAATTTCTTGGGGAAAGAGATAAATGCTGCAATTGGCCAAATTTGTCGGCGGCTGCTCCGGCTTTTCAATAATACGAACTACTCGTTCTCCTTCCGTAATCAAAATGCCAAACCGCCGGCCGTCATCTACTTCTTTACAGGTAATAACGCCCGTTGAACGATGATTAAGGAGCCGCTGCAGCAATGGCGTTTCAAAAAGAGAATCACAGGCAATGCAGATAAATGTATTTCCTTTCACCAGCGATGCCGCCTGCTGCAGTGCATGAGCGCTTCCTTTCATCTGCTGTTGATCAACATACTTTATGGAAAGACCTAACTGCGAACCATCATTAAAATAATCGATAATCTTTTCTTTGCGATAATGAACAACGATAATAAGATCACGAATTCCAACCGCTGCCAGCTGGCGCACAATAATTTCCAGCATTGGTTTGTCATTAACCAAAACCATCGCTTTGGGAATGCTGTCTGTTAATGGCTGTAACCGCGTCCCCCGTCCTGCTGCTAAAATCACTGCCTGCATTTTTGATTGTATTTTTTTGATTTTGTTAATATCAATCCAGTGCTTATGTTTTTTCCACAATATCCATCAACACTTTCGCTAATTTATCGG
>JAUYPT010000014.1 GCA_030695685.1 Nanobdellota archaeon
GTTTGAACATTTTTCTAATGGTGCTATATCAATACCCTATGATGCACACGTTCTTGAAGAAATATTATCTGATGATGTAGCTGAACTGCGATAATTTAAACTACGGTGCCCGCATTGGCGGCTGAACCGGCCGTTGCTGTGCTGCTTTCTTTCCAAACCAGGAGCGTACAGCAATGTACACATACCATGATCGGAACCGTGACATGCCATCTCTTTGACAGATTTCACGAAGTAGCTGATCTGCGTATTGGCGGTGTTTCATCTCCAGAAGATTTTCCCGCATCAGCTGGTAGAGCGCATCGTGAACTAAGGCGCCGCGCATAAAATTCTTGGTATCAATCGTCGGGCCGCTGGCGCCATCCCAGGTATAGCCTTTCTTTGTTTTTAATACGCCTTTGTTGTCCAGCACAACCCAATCGTCCTTGGTGTTAATATCTCCATAACCAACAAGACCTGTTTGGTACTGAAATGGTTCCATGATCTGGTATTTGTAGCGGCGCAGCTTGCGGTAGGTGATTTTTTCTATTGTCATGAGTATCTAAAGTTTTCATTACCATTTAAATATATTTCTTTACCATAATATTTATAACATCATTGATGCCGAAAGTTCTTATGGCCATCAAGAAAACATCATTGCAAAAAATTCTCACCACAGCAGGCATTGCGCCAGAAAAACTTACCTATCAAAATCTGCAAGCATTAATTGAAACTGGAAGTATCAATTCCGCTTATTCTCATGTTAAGAATATGGCAGAATTTGAGATGATGCGCTGGGGACCACTCTCTGATACACAAACGTGGCCAGAATTTCACAATTTACTTACGGAAGGAATTTTATCATACAGACATGACAGTTTAGGAGAATTATTGCAGACAGCTAATTTTTACAGCAGGAATGAAACTGTAGAGGAAGAATTATTTCAAAATATCTGTGAAAATAAAAGCAATGATCACAATTCTTATCTAGCTACTGAAAATGAGAAGTTGTATGAAAGTAACATTCAATCTCTTAAAAAGCTTAAAATCAATCCTCAAAAGCAGCAGCCATTTTTAGTGCAATGTGGTGTAACAATGACAGATATTGTTAATTTTGTGAGTGAATGGTGGATTAAAGGTAGTGTGGAAACAAAACGCTGGAATCCTGCTTATGCCAAATCACTTCAAAGCGACGAATTTTACCAATTTATTTGCAAAAACAAGCCGACGCAGTGGCCTGCAAAATTAAATAGGTGGGAGAAGAAACAACCTCTTTCTGCCGTCTTTCTCCCATTCGACGGCTGGACGTTGGCGGAATGTTTCCGAAAAATTTATGAAAAAAAATAAAGCCCCTGCCGAGACTTTCCGCAATTACACTATTTTACTATTGTGATGTAACTGGCTTTTGAACTCGGGACCTTTACCTTTCTGTTGGCAATACCAAGGTAACGCCATACCGCTAGGCCACAGGGGCGATGAAAAGATGCCGGGGAAGGGACTTTCAGACCACTGAATCGGCTTTTGAACCCTCGAACCCACTAAGAGACAGGATTACGTAAATCTGTTCTTAAGTCCTGCGCATTTGGCCAAGCTTTGCTACCCCGGCAGACAAACTTGAGCGCAGGTGTCTTCATAGTGGTATTTTTTAAAAACAAGAAGTAATTTATAAAACTTATTGCTTCTCCTGGAGCAATCCTTCCGGATCGCCGGAAATATCAAAATAATTATAGCCCTGATAGACATTTCGCCCTAAATTATGGATAAAGCTAATCATGCGGCGCATCCGGGAAACAGCGCTGCTGTAATACATTACTGACCTATTGTCTTGCTCCAAAACATCCAGCTTTTCATTTAAATCCTTTTTCATTGCTGATAATTCCAGCGCTTTCTTGACATTGCGGCCGTAAAATGCCCTCATTGTTTCTAAATAATAGGTATTTGTTCGTGCAAGCAAATCTTCCACTTCTTTCTTCTTTTCGGCATTGATTTCTAATAAGCGGCAATAGCGGGCCGTTCTACGCACTTCATCAGCCATGCCTTCCAAGTAATACCCGCTAAAGAGTATGTTAACTAAGTCTATGGAATTAAGTTTAAAATTGGTGATGGCGCGTAATGGATTATCAAGGTTAAATAAAACAGACCTGTAGAGCAGGAAGTAAAGGCGGTTGACATCCTTATCCCGCTCATTGATGCCTTTGTAATTCTCTTCGCTAAAATTAGTGCAGCTCTCCTTGAGCATTGTTCTGGTAACAATGTCCATTTTTCGGATCAACTCATCAGCTGATACTTTGTCCATATGCAGAAAATCTTTCGCTACTAATGTTGTCGGCGTCTGTTCCATCACTTCTAACGCAATCAAATTCTGAAAAAAGTTTTGGAAAGTACGGATATTTCCACGCACTTCTTCTCCTTTTAAGATAATTGTACGGTAATTTAAGATATAGGCAGAATTAATTTCTTTTTCAATTTGAGTCAGTGGTTTTCCATCAACGAGGATAACTTTTGTCTTTTCCAGCTTTTTTTCTTCCGATTCCTTCTTGCTCAGAATAAGATCACTGCCACTATCAGCAATGTGAATCAAATCTCCTTTCTGCATTTTATTTTGCCTAATCCAGCTTTTGGGGAGAGAAACCACAAAACTATTTTTGCCGAATGAGATTAATTTTCTATATTCCATGGTTCATTTCTATATACACTATGATAAATGCATATGTTTCTGTAATACGTACTGAAATCGTAATATATAAATGTTGTTGTTTGGATAAATAAAATTTAAAAAAACAAAACTGATTACAATTTAAATAGATCTTCCTGTCACTAAAAGTTTCATCACAGCATCAACTTGGTCTTTGTGTTGATAGTGTTTAGGTAAATTATGAACATCTTTATCTATGGTTGGAAATTTTATACCGTCTCTTTCTTCATACGTACCTGCTTCTTGAGTCATTCCACGCGCAAGGATAGTTCTTTCATAGGTTTTATTCTTTCCAAAATATTGTGAAACAACTGCTTTTCCTAAGGTAGGGCTTTCCCCAGCTAAAACTATGAATAATCCTGGAGTATATTCTGCTTCCGATTCAATTTTACTTACATTACCTTCGGTTATTGCAGAAACAGCATAAAATTCAGCATACGCAGAAGGTGTATATCCTTCAGGTAACTGCAATTCTTTAATTGTTCTTTCAAGATCAGTATCAGTTTTTCTTCTAATATTAAATAAACCTAATCCCGTATCTCCATAAATAGTTGCAAGACAAAATATTGTTTCTACTTTTTGCATTTTATAATCCTCCAATACTCATAACATTTTGAGATATTTTACTATATACTTAATGAACAAAAAATAAGCACTTTAAAAACTTTTGTATCTACTTAAGTTTTGGTAGTAACTTTACAGGTAGAAACAGAAAAATCTTTAAACATGATGAACATCGTTTGGCTATGATTTCTGTTCAAAAGAATGCATTCACAATGGTTCAGATGATACAAAAGCACAAATTTCTGTTCCTGCTGCTGATTGTAATTCAAACTATTTTTATCATTGCCTTTGCGTTTACGTTTCTGAATTTCCATCTTAAAATACTGGAAAACGCCAGAGGCATCATTGAACCGCTGCAAAATGCCAATTATGATCCCGACAGCATTGATGCTGGAAAGCCATTTTTAGATCATCCGCTGAGCGTCTATCAGAGCTATCAGGCGATGGTACGGAATCTCTATTATCTCATTGGTTCAGTTCTCATCCTAACTTTCTTTTTTAATGGCTTGTTATGGGCAGGAAGCCAGCAATTGGTAGATCGGCAGCGATTTTCCATACAACGATTCGCTGCATACTGGAGTAGATTTGCTGCCATTTTTTTAGCACTTGTCATTCCATTTTTAATGCTCTGTTATGCTCTCGTGCGTGTCATTGCCGTTGCTGATGACCCTGGCAGTCTTTTTTCGTCCTATGCTAAAGCTGCTGCTTTTATCTTTGTCATAATCTATTATTTTGGATTAGTTGCCATAAGCAGTATGACCATGCCTTGGAAATCAATCGTTGCAGAATCCTGGACAAAAGCAAAGAATCTTTCTACGACGATTCCTGTTTTTCTGATTAATACTGTATTCATTGCCGCAAGCGTTTATTTTATTTACCGCACGGTAAGCTTGCAAAGCTTGAACTCCTATCTTGTCATTGCTACATT
>JAUYPT010000021.1 GCA_030695685.1 Nanobdellota archaeon
CATTTTTTAGACAGTTTATATATTCTGCATATATAGGTTATGTAGCTCATGATTCTATTTGTCTAAGAATCAAATCAATCCTCTTCCCCGTAAATAATTCCGCGCCTTAACTTTAAAATCACCAGAAAACATTTTTTTGAACAACGAAGAGCTTCCCTGTAATTGTGCTTCAATTAACCTTTTTTGCTGCGTAAAAAGGCTGCTGTCTTCTCTCACTTTCTGTGCATACAATTCCACATAATCTATCTCTTTCATCGCAATTCTAACCTCACAATAGATTCATATTCTTTAAATTTTTCCTTTTTGAGGATGTCAGCAAAAAAAGTTCTCAAATGTTTTGCATCAGCAATATCTTTTACTCCACTAAGCACCAATTCTTTATACAAGATTTCAAATTCCAAGGGAGGGATTTTAAATTCAAAATTGTGAACTCTCATTTTCTGAGGATGATTAAACTCAAAGAATTTAGTTTTTTTTGTTTCGTTAATCGGAATTACTTCCATATTCGGAAACATCTCATTAACTTTCGCAAATCTAATATTTTGCAAATTTCTAATATAAGAATAGGCTTCTTCAGCAGAATCTGCCTGATAACACCAAAATCCCCCTAGTTGTAAATGATCAAATAATTGTTTAAATTTTTCTGTACTCATAACTGGAACAAGAAGATCAACGTCTTCCGTACCCCTGGTTCTTCCTGTAGAAATGCTCACAAAACCACTAACAATAAGATAATCTGAATATTTTTGTAAAACCGCAAGAAAATCTTTCACAAACAAGTCTAATTCTGTTAACTCCCTGTTGATGACAATAACTTCTCCTTCACACTGATAGCCTTTTCCCATACTATTTTCGTAGAAAACGAATTATTTAAAACTATCTACCTTAATTATAGTCTTTTAAACCACAAGCCTTTTAAATCATTATTTTATTCCTTCTGACTATGAAAAAAGCTGCAAAAGGACAACCAAAAAAGAAAGTATCTAAATCATCTTCTAAACCTGTCAACAAGAAAGGCATGTCTTCTCCAAAAGAAGCCCTCTATAAAAAAGAAGACCTTAATTATGATCTTAAGGTTGAGGAAGAATTAGAAGAGGAAGATTTGTATCCTTCTGAAGAGCAGGGCATTCTTCCTGATGACGATAAAGATACGATTAAATCTAAAATACGCACCGGCAACCGTGATGAAGATATTTATTCTGCTGCCGGCAGGGAAGAATTAGAAGAAGATGATGAAGTCAATCCCTGGGAAGAAGGCTTTATGGAAGGCGCATCTGGAGCAGGGCAACTCGCTAAAGATGCTTTAACAGGAGAGCCATTGATGGGTATTGCTGACGTTGTCGAAGTTGAAATTGACGGCAAGATGTATCGCTTCGTCAATGAAGAGAATGCTCAAAAGTTCCGCAAGAAGCACGAAGATGAAGAAGAAGATATAGATTAAAATAGAAATAAAAAATAATTACGAAAATTCTTTCTTACCCTTTTCTCCCCGAAACATCTTTTTCATTTTTGTCTTCGCGTTGCCAAAAGCTTTATGGAATGCTCTCCGAATATCCCAATCATCTTCATCTACTGCGACCATCTGCCCCGGAAATTCTATTTTTAGATGGACGGAATATTTATGCTTCCGCCCGGTCTTGCTATACTGCTTAATGTGAACAACAAGCTTAAACTCATTATTAATTTCCCGCTGCAGCTTAAATGCTTCATTGGAAGCGATCTTCTTGATGCTCTTCAGCTCATAAGTATCGACATCAAGCTTATTCAAGCCCACAAACTGGATGTTAAAATTCTGCGGAATTTCAAAGCTTCCGACTAACCGTAAAATGTTTTTCGTGGTCAGCAAGCCTGCAAATTCTCCATTGTCCATAATCAATGCACTGGAGACATTCTTTGCCGCCATCTGTGAAACGGCATTCTTGAGGCTGTCTTTACGGCTGACGGCCAGCAAATTTTCATTCGTGCTGAATGATGCTGCCGGCAATGCCGGAAGAGATGGTTGATCTGGCGTTGCACTCTTCGTCGGGTGTTCTTTAGAAAATCGGGTCGATGTTTCCCGTCTCGGCGGCGCACTATAATATTTCTGCAGGAGATCACGATAGCTGATAATGCCATACACTCTTCCCTGATCAAAAATAGGAACCTGCTCTACTCGTTGCTCATGCATGATTTCCAACACTTTCGCCAACGGATCGCCTTTCGCAATCAGCGGCAATTGTTCTACATTGACATCTTTAACCTGAAGATTGCTCAGTTCAGGCAATTGTACTGCAATAGTGGCAAGATCTAGGCTATCGATCACACCGATAATTTTTTTATTGCTCTCAACGGGCAGGAAATCAAGATTGCTCGTAAACATCATATACGCTGTTTCCATGACATCAGCGTGCTCATTGACTAACGGCGTCTTCTGTACAAAATGCCGGATTTTAGCATCAGAGACATCGATCCGTAATCGTAATAATCCTTTTTTTTCGACAACGCCCTGATACGAATCTTTCTTAAACACTAACCCTGACCGCTGATGATTTTGGACTAACTTTCCGATCATCGAGGA
>JAUYPT010000042.1 GCA_030695685.1 Nanobdellota archaeon
CTGCTGTTTTTTATCAGATGCTCGCTGATTTGCGGTTCCTGCCAAACTCACCAACGTTAATGAATGCCGGCACGAAAGTGCAGCAGCTCAGCTCTTGTTTTGTGCTGCCGGTGGAAGATAAGATGGAAAGTATCTTTGGAACTTTACTAGATGCGTCCATCATTCATCAGCGCGGTTCCGGCACCGGATTTTCGTTCTCCCGCCTTCGCCCTAAAGGCGATGTTGTCAAACGAAGCGCTGGAATTGCATCAGGACCATTATCGTTTCTCGGCGTTTTTGATGCGGCTTTGGAAGTGATTAAGCAGGGTGGTGTTCGTCCCGGCGCTAATATGGCTGTGTTGCGAGTAGACCATCCAGACATTATCCGTTTCATTGAATCAAAACGCGGCAAAAACGCATTAAAAAATTTTAATATTTCCGTTGCTGTTACGGATCGCTTCATGCGGGCGGTGGAAGCGGATAAGGAATATTATGTTACCAATCCCCGAACGGGGAAATATGTTGGAAAGCTGCGAGCGAGAGATGTCTTTGCCATGATTACGCAGAATGCCTGGAAAACAGGCGATCCGGGATTGCTGTTTATCGACGAAATTAACCGCAAGCATCCGGCGCTGCATCTGGGTGAGATTGAAACGACGAACCAATGCGGTGAAGCGCCGCTGCTGCCGCACGAAAGTTGTGCCTTAGGCTCTTTAAATTTGAATAAATTTATTGATTCTTCTAATGATGATATTAACTGGGATCTCTTGCGGGAAACAGTCAAGCATGCTGTGCACTTTTTGGATAACGTCATTGATATGAATACGTATCCAAAATCGGAAATCGAGAAACAAACCAAAGCGACGCGAAAATTCGGGTTAGGAATTATGGGATTGGCAGATATGCTGATCAAATTGAATGTAAAATATGATTCTGACGAAGGATTGGCAAAAGCGGAACAAGTAATGTCCTTCATTAAAGAAACGGCGTATGAAAAATCCATGGAGCTGGCACGGCAGCGGGGAACGTGTCCGGCATGGGAAGGCTCGGAACATCAGCGCTACGGCCGAAAAATGCGCAACATGAGCTGCATTTCTATTGCTCCGACAGGAACGATCAGCATTTTAGCCAATGCTTCTAGTGGTTGTGAACCGCTGTTTGCACTCTCGTACCATAAAAAGATCATCGGCGACAGCGAATTGGTGTACCTGAACAAAATGTTTGAAAAAGTATCCAAAGAACGGGGATTTTACTCGCCGGAATTGATCCGCAAAGTTGCCCAGTGCGGCAGCGTGCAGCCGTTCAAGGAAGTTCCTAAAGATGTGCGGGATATTTTTGTCGCTTCGCAGGATATTGCACCGGAATGGCATATTAAAATGCAGGCAACGTTACAACGCCATGTTGATAATTCCATTTCCAAAACGATTAATTTTCCTAAAACTGCCGCCATTAAGGATGTTGAAGAGGCATATCTATTAGCCTGGAAATCAAAGTGCAAGGGGATTACAATTTACCGTGATGGAAGTTATGAAGAGCAGGTTATCAAGATTGGGGAATAGATGGTGAAGATTTATACTAAGGTGGGCGACCAAGGAGAAACAGCTTTTTTAGGCTGCGGCATGCTGCAGAAAAATGATCCCCATATTGACGCTGTCGGCTCGTTAGATGAGCTTAATTCCACGATCGGCGTGTCGTTGTGTTTCATTCAGGATGAAGGCCTTCGTCAATTGCTGCAGAAGATTCAGCATGACTTATTTACCGTCGGTGCTGATTTAGCCGGCAATAAAATTAAAAAGGATGCTTTACCCCAAATCACGGAAAAACATGTCCTGGAATTGGAGCAGACTATTGATCAGGTCGATGGAAAATTAACGCTCCCGGCAAAATTTGTTCTTCCCGGTGGCACTGTTTCCAGTTCTTTCCTGCATCTCTGCCGCTCGACGACGAGAAGAGTAGAGCGTATTGTTGTGGGATTAAAAAATGAGCAAGGCTTTAACCAGGAAATTTTAAAGTATCTTAACCGCCTGAGCGATCTGTTTTATATTTTAGCCCGCCATTCCAATAAGGAATTTGACGTTACAGAACAGCAGCCGATTTACAAGTATTTTGATGGTGGGAAGGAATAATGTATGCCCTTAGAAATATGAAAATTGCTGTATTTTCGGACAGAGATGGAACAATAAATAAAGATGAAAATTATTACTTAGGTTCAAATCCTCATTGGAAAGAACAAGTTTCTTTTTTAGAAGGTGTTGTTGAAGGAATACAATTGATTAATAAAATTCCAAACTCCCATTTTTTTATCCTTACAAATCAATCAGGAGTCGCTTTACAAGGAGGCAATTTTGACAATTTAACAGTTGAACGAATGCATGAAGTTAATCTATTTATTCTTACTGAATTACATAAAAATGGGTGCAATATAACTGGTTATTTTGCCTGTCCGTTCGTTGATGAAAACTATGCTCTGAAAGCAATAAAGAAAGGCAAAATAGTCAATCCTAAATTTGTCGTCAATAATCACCCCGATTTTAAACCCAATACAGGAATGATACAAAAAGCACTTTCTCAAATGATGGCTGATGAGGGAGATTATAGAATCTATGCAATTGGAGACAGAGCGTCAGATGTTGAGATGTCATTAAACGCAGGTGGAATTGGTATTTTGGTTGAAAGCTCTAAGACGAAAGAGCTCGGAGATGTTGAGAAAGTATTGAAAATGGGAAAGGATGCTCATGTTGCTCGTGATTATTTAAGTGCTGCTCAAATTATAGATAAAGATATTAAAACCTTTTCTCGATTGTAACTAATAACTTAACTCAATATTACAATCTTATAAAAACTATTTCTCCTTCTTCAACTCTTTTACCAGAACTTCCGCCACATCAATCTAAAGAGAATGGGCAGTTTAAAATTCATAGAAACATTTATATATCAATTGATATATTTACATATTATGCCATCACAAGCTTTAGAAAACCCCTTTGTACGTTCGCCTACATTAGATACAGTGTTAATGGTAGAAAGAACCATCGAAGAAAATAGCGGGGAATACAACCGGACGGAACTATGGAAAAAACTTCCTCGACAAGTGAT
This sequence comes from Nanobdellota archaeon, assembly GCA_030695685.1. GTDB lineage: Archaea > Nanobdellota > Nanobdellia > Woesearchaeales > GW2011-AR9 > JAUYPT01. The sequence goes on from JAUYPT010000042.1 coordinate 3,076, forward strand.
GTGGCAAACTTTCTTGGTTATTTTAGATTATTTAGAAAGTATTAATAAAATTGCTTTTGATAAAGATGGTAAAATTGGTTACATTTGGAATCCTAAACTTTCTCAAATGCTTCGACGACGGAAGGAGAGTTAATTTCAGCTATCTTAGAATGGTTTGACCATAAAGATTATGAAAAAAGGTTTAGGTATTAACTTCCTATAACCCAACATTACAATCTTATAAAAATTATTTCTCCTTCCTTAACTCTGTTTATTTTTTCCGCACATTCAACTATTTCAACGATGTGGACAGCCGGGCCAGCAGCAGGGTCGGCGTTTTCCTTCTTTTAGCTCCGAGCAGACTCGCTCGATATGATCGCGTCTCGTCTCTGGTTTCTTGACATAAGTAGTCCAACAGATCCACTCGTTACGTGCAAGTGGTGTAAGGTCATTCCATTTCGCAAGCACATCCGGATCGTGAGTTAGCGCTTTTCGTAAATCCGCTGGAACTTTATGTACTACACCAGGAGTGATTATTTTTTTGATCATAAGATTTTTTTACATTAAAATAACCAGAAAGCCTCGCATTTTAATGCGAGGATGCCCGCAGAAAAACACAAAGCAAAGAAACTACTTTGCTTGTGTACAAAAGTGATATTCTTCACTTTTTGTACAACGATTTTTCTGGGACGCAAATGAAGTCGTTGCTTCATTTTGCGAATGGCTTTCTGTTTCTTTTATGCAAGAAGGACAAAGTCCTTCTGCACAGAAAGACTTAGTCTTTCTTGTGTCACAAAGTGCGGGGATAAGAAAGCGCCGTTCAAGCCACGGACTTTAGTCCATGGTTAGGCGCTTTCTCGCACTTTCATGACTTCTCAGAGCTTCCACAATCACCGGCGCTACATCAATCTTATTCGTCGTATGCTCAATGCAATTCGTAGAAATAACTTTGATTCCTGCCTTCTGTAATTTCAGTAATCCTTCTACAAACAAGCCATGAACGCCGATGGCGGTAATGCTCTTTGCTCCCAATGATTTTGCTTTCTTGGCGGCTTCAATGATTGTATGTCCAGTAGAAATGATATCATCGATGATGACGACATCTTTTCCTTTCAGCGGGATTGGTTTAATCATCTTTACTCTTACTTTTTTAGATGTAAAGCGCGTTTTTTCTAAAACTGTCGAGGGCATGCCTGTCTTGGCGGCAATGCTTTCTGCCCATTGATATGATTCCCGATCTGGACCAATGATCACTGTCTTAGCACGGTCAAACTTTTTACTAATATACTCTGCAATGACACTATTTGCCGTCAGGCGAACTGCCGGGATGGTAAAAATAGTCTTCAATGATTTGTAGCGGTGAAGATGAGGATCGATAGTAATAATTTTATCGATGGAATGGTTGAGTAATTTCGCCATGATGCGTGAGGAAATTGCTTCTCCGGCATGGAAACGCGTATCCTGGCGCATGTACGCTAAATAAGGTGCAACTAAGATTACTTTTCGTGCACCTAAATCTTTTGCTGTTTCGGCTGCAAAAATAACTCTCATTAAAGACGAATTAGGAGAAGGATGAAATGATTGGACAATGATCACTTTTTTTCCTTTGACAGAGGTATTATATTTTAGATAGATATCGCCATCTGGAAAAGAACTGATCGTTAATGGTGAATATTGTGCTTTCAGTTTCCTGGCGAGAGACTTGGCAAGTTTTATGGAATTACCACAGCTGGTTATAATCATGATCTAACCTCTTTTTGACAAGATGTAATATTTTTTGATATATAAATGTATAGTCTTTAACTTTGAACTAAAAAACATAATTTTTTTAAATAGTACGCTGGCAGAATATCTATGAAAAAGATGAACCTCTTAATGACG
>JAUYPT010000044.1 GCA_030695685.1 Nanobdellota archaeon
GTCGTTCACAGAGCCTTCCATTCTCTCACAGATAAAGGTCTTATTAGCTATGTAAAAGAGGGAAAAATAAAATGTTATCAAACCATAGAACCAAAACAGCTTATCAATTTTCTAGAAGAAAAAAAAGCAAGACTTCAGAAATTACTACCTGAGCTAGAAGCAAAACGTGTGCTTGCCAAAGAAAAACCTCAAGCGTCAATCTTTCAGGGAATCAGAGGAGTAAAAGAACTCCTGAATATAATGCTTGATACAGATGCAAAAGAATATTTTAGTTATGGTGGGCCTCAGAAATCTCACGATCTTCTAGGAAATTTTTTCTGGGAAAATTTTCAGCGTAGAAGAATCAAAAATAAAATTAAAGCAAAACTGCTTTTTCATCATTCATTAAGATGGTGGGCTGATGAGTTAAATAAAAAATACAAACTAACAACTGTCAAAACAACTCAAAGAAATTTTGAAGAACTCTCTGAAACTATAATTTGCGGAAAGAGGGTGGCGATTATCATTTATTTGGATAAACCATTTGGATTCTTGATTGAAGAACCACTCGCAGCAAATTCATATAAGAAATTCTTTGAATTATTGTGGAAATAATAGTGCGCCCTTATACCTTCTCAAACCACACCTTAAACTCCTTGCCCTTCACCGAGAACGCATCAGTTGTGCTATAAGTCTTGGTGGAATTGACAAACGATAGTTCAAAAGCAATCGCCCCCACTTTTTCTTTTATATCACCAACAAACTGCTCCACCTTCATGCCAAGGGGAACTTTGAGAAAGACATTGATGCGATCGCTTTTCTCCAAACCCGCTTTCTTCCGCAGACTCTGCAGGTGGCGCATAATTTCCCGGGCATAACCTTCCAACTCCAACTCTTCCGTCCGCTCCACATTTACATACACAAACCCCTGGCTGAAGGCTGATTCCTGATAGTTCTTTGGAACAGTATGAGTAAAAGTGACCATGTCCTCGCTTATCTTTACCTTATTCCCATGCAATTCAAAACTGTACTTGTTTTCCTGCAGCATCTTTTTCTGCACTTCTTCCGCTTTCACCGAAGCAAGATGAGCCATGATTTCGGGCGTTAATTTTCCATAGACTGAACCCAAGGCTCCCGGATTCGGCGCCAGCTGTACCTCTAACTCCGGCAGATGGTCAACGACACGTAGTTCTTTGGCATTCGTCTGCGTGCCCAGCACCTTCCGTAACGCCGCCACGGTATCCGCAATCCCTTCATCCCGGCTCATGATAAGGATTTCTTTCACCGGCCAGCGCAAACTCAGCTTGGCTTTCTCCCGGGCATTCAAGGCAGCACGGATGATCTCACTGGCATGCTGCAGGTGCTGCTCCAGCGTGGTATCAATATATTCATCATTGCAGTCCGGCCAGGAAAGGTGGCTTATGCTTCGTTGCTTCAGCTTGAATTCGTCCCGCAGGTTCTGATAGATCGCTTCCGTGACAAAAGGGCAGATGATATTGAACATCTTCAATGAGTCCAACAACACTTCAGCGATAGTGGCCATGCATACTTTCTTATCCCGCTCACTACCAACGGAACTCTTATCCCGGACCATCTGAATGTAGGTTCGGCTTAATTCCAGAAATAATTCTTCCAGCGGCGCAATGGTTTGGTCGAGATGATAGCTCTCAAATTTTGCCGTTACCGTTTTAATAGTGGAATGCAGTTTGGAAAAGATGTACCGCTCTTCCACCCCCTGCTGTTTTTTCCCGGTCTTTAGTTTAAACGGGTTGCAGTTATTTTCTTTGGCTAAGTTAATGAGCAGTAGATGGACGTTCCACAGGATATGCAAATACCGGGCTTTAGTAACGCATTCTTCCCAGCTGAAATTGATATCCTGTCCGGCATTGTTCTGGCACATGTAATATCGTAACACGTCCACGCCATGCTTGTCGATCAATTCATACGGAGAAATAATATTGCCTAGGCTCTTGCTCATCTTGCGGCCTTCAATGTCATTTAACATCCCATACACGTAAACATTCTTGAACGCGTTTTCGCCACGATAAATGTAAGAACAGATGGAAAGCATGCTGAACCATAAACGAGTTTGCTCTTTCGCTTCCATGATGAAGTCTGCCGGATAGAGTTCCTGCAGCAATTGGGGATCATTATCCAGGCAGTTCCAGCTGGCCGTTCCGGCATCGACCCACACGTCAATTACATCGGGAACCCGTTTCATGACACCGCCGCAGGCGCAGGATAATTTCACTTTGTCAATCCAGGGGATATGCAGGTTCCGGGGAACTTTTCCGCCGGCGTCCTGAAGCTCGTGCCGGGAGCCGATAACTTTAACGGCTTCACATTTGGTGCATTTCCAGATCGGCAACGGCGTCCCCCAATAGCGCTGGCGGGAGATGGAATTATCTTTTAAGTTACGGATCCAAGATTCGTAGGCGTGATTCGCGGTGTCTGGAACCCAATGGACCTTCTTATTGCCATTGAGAATTTCTTGCCGTAAGTCTTCCACCTTAAAGAACCATTGGAAGGTTATCCTGAACACGACGGGCTTATGGCAGCGCCAGCAGTGAGGATATTCATGCTCCACCTCTGTCGTTGCCAGCAAAGCCCCGGCCTTTTTCAACGCAGCGGTAAAACTGTCATCATTCACTTTTGCCCGCAAACCAGAAAACGTGCCCATCGCATTTGGAAAATAGCCATTTTCGGTCAAGGTGTTGAATGGAGGAATATCATACGGCTTACAAGCTTCCTGGTCTTCTGGCCCGCAACCAGGGGCAGAATGCACTAACCCTGTTCCAGCGGTCGTATCCACGAACTCTTCGCTGAGAATGACGGTATGAACGTGGGGGTGCGCTTTTTTTAATTGAGCATACTGGGGCAGGAAGTCGGCAAAAGGATGGATGTATTCCAACCCTTCCAATGTTTTCCCTTTGAACTCTTCCACCACCCTCATTTTTTTTCCCACCACGGCCTGCACGACGACGCCTGCTAACACCTTGGCAAGAATCCAATTTTCCCCTTCCACATCGACTTTGACATACTCAATCTCCGGCCCGACCATCACTGCTAAATTAAAAGGAATCGTCCACGGCGTGGTGGTCCAGACAATCAAGTATTCGCCCGGTTTTCCTTTCAATGGGAACTTGACAAAGATGGATTTGTCCTTGACGGTTTCGTACTCGCATTCGTGCTTGGCAACCGCGGTTTCACAGTGCTGGCACCAGGTCAATACTTTCTCGCCATAGTATAACCGCTTGGTTTCATGGGCTTTCTTGATCAGCGCCCATTCCCCTTCCATGAATTCGGTATGGAGAGCCATATAGGGATTCTTTTTTCTCACGGTAATACCCAT
>JAUYPT010000051.1 GCA_030695685.1 Nanobdellota archaeon
GATTTTAATGAAGAAGCTATTACAGAAGAATTGACCGGTAGAATGTTAGATTATGATGCTCTTCAGGGTGATGGAGTTATAACCTTAAACAGAAATTATGGGATTTATAATCAATTATTAACACAAGAACAAGTGCTGAATCATTCTGCCTGGAATACTGCAGTGGAAGATGATAACACCTTACTGAAAGAACATACTGGTATTGTCTTTTCCCAACGAGAAGGAAAAAATATGAGCTTCTTGTTGAGAGATGAGACTAATGAAGACCAACTGCGGTTTTTGTACGTGAATGATCTTAATAGCAATTCCAATGCCGGTAGCAGCGTCAATTTGAACAACTTTGGTTGCTTCCTCCGTCGGTAGCCCCGTTGTGGTTTTGCGCGAAGCGCGCCGATTTTTTTTTTGTGTGTGAATCAAAATGTTTCCACAAGAAGTCAATACTTCCCTACATTCTTTTTATCACTCTTCTTGATCTCAGTATAAACCCAATCTAAAAACCAGTGAAGGCCATACGCAGTAACACTAAACGCCTTTTCCAGAAAATCATTGCTGCTTTCATACGTTAGATTAAAGACAATGTCTCCTTCATCATCCTGTGGATTTAAAAAATAATTCAGCCGTTCCGGATAGAGGTATGCGGCAGCCATGAGATGATGGTTTCCAAAAGAAGCAGCAAGGCTGGTTTCAATAGTCGTCGCATGATTTTTCCTCTCTGTAATTACTTCTTCATTGATGGAAAAATGGGCAGTAAAGTATTTATTGCCGAGTGTGCCGTACATTCCCCGCAAGCGTTGATCGAAGCTTGTCATACCTCCTAGCCGAAAATAATAATAAGGATTGACAGCCCCTAAAAGTCCTATTTCCAGAAGCCGCGGCGGATCGTGCGGAAAATGTTCTTCTATTTTCCATTGAAGATTTGTTTCTATAAAAAAACCATCTAAAGAGGACCAATAGGACTGCTGCAATTCCTTGAACATGGCCTTTTTTGCCGGAAACAGAGAATCAACTATTTGTTGCCGTTGACGGTAATAGTCATGATTTGTTTTTAGATTAAGGTTTCCATCGGGAGAAAGAAGAGAGCGCAGAGAAGCATACCCTTTCGTTCCCAGTTCTAGCTCTGATGTTACAAAAGATGTATTCAGGAATAACCCTGCGCCAAATCCTGCCGTAGTGCCAAAAAGAAACGGATTTATAAAATGATAATCGATGCCGACACGTACTGCTGCCAGAGGCGTTAGTATTGTTTCTGGATAGATCAATATTTGTTCATCCCAAAACTGTTCGTACGATCCGTTGAATTCATAATCATACTTAAATTGAAATCTTCCTATCCATTTTCTCTCCAATGCACGAAGATTTTCAATTGCTACTCCGGCAGCAGCATAATACCAATAATCACCTTTTTCTTCCTGCGACAGGAAATAGAAACTGCTGTATTTTCCCCATTTTTCGAGAATCGTTAAATCACCGTGGAGGTCACCTTCAATGCGGTTGTTAAAACTGTCCGCCGACGCAGAAAGATCGATCCTTCCGTGGGAATGCAAATAATAAGCATAGCCCTGGCTAAAACCAACTCCTACTGTTTTCTTTCCCTGATGAACTTGCAGTTCATAGCCGTGAATGTAGAATGTTTTCAGATCAAGAAATCCATGGACATTTCCCTGCAGTGTTCCGTCGATCAGGACAGGCTGGTAGCCGAGTAAAAACTCTAGTGTATCAAAATCAGCCTGATACTGCTGATCAAAAAAATCTCGGAGCGGCACTCCTCCATGAATCTCACCGTTCAGCTGCAAATGCGCTTCGCCGATGCCTTCCGTAAAAGACAGGAAACCCTGGCGGAAGATTTTGTTGTCAAATGAAAATTCTGTAAAACGATCGCTGCTGCTGCGGAAGCGGCTGGAGACATCGCTGCGAAGCAGAAATTCATTGTCATGCAATTGTAACGTGTACAGCGATTCAAAGTTGGTGAATACATTATACCATGACCTAAAACTCAGTGAGCCGTATTTCAGCTTGTCCAGAAAATTATTTTTTGTTATGCCTGCTGCCCTGATATTCTGAATGCTCACATGCTGGTTCCCAAAATTGTTAAAATTACGAATGAAAATGTCCACAGCATCATCGACAGCGTGTTGGTCATTGCCATCTAAATTTTGATAATGGGTTTTTAATTTCTGATAAATCGCATCTTTTATTTTGTCTGCTTCTCCAGGATCAATAACACCGTCTTTCGTGTATTGCGGCAGAAGATCGCGGAAAAATCCGGCATAGGTCAGGGCAAGTTCCACTTCTTTGTTTTCGATAATCTGATTTATTTTTTCCCATAAATCATCAACAAGATCGCCTCCTTCAGCGATAAGCTGTGGAAAATCATTTCGTATATTATTGTAGAATGTTCTGCCATACACTCCGCCGAGGGAAAAATTGTTCAGAAAATCTTTGGTGTTGAGCTGTAGTGTAGGAACAACATCAATCCACATCTTGCTTCCGGTGATGGCATCATCATAGGCGCAGTATACATCGCCGGATTTGAAATAACAGCGTGTATCATCATCATCGTCAAGCTCGAATCGCCGTCCAAAAAAACGGTAATGGACACTCTTTGGCAATTCAAAACGCACAGTAATGGATGATCCTGCCTTTGAATGCAGTAATTGATCTTCACCATCGCTGTTCTCCTTTTTTTCAAGCAAAGAGGGAAGCTCTGTTAACTCCAATACTTTATCAATCAGCCGGCGGTGTATGCCTGGTGCAGTCTGAACTTTTTCCAGAAAATCAAGATTGTCAAGAAGATAGGGAAGCGGCTGTTCCGGAACGTTCAGATAGTGAAGGCGTGTTGCCGGTGTTGACGTCATGGTATGAGAAATTGGGGGTACATCTGGCTTGACCACATCCTGTGCGCCGGCAGGAGAACTAACGCTGAAAGTAAGTGCAGCAATAATGCTGCACAAGGTAGAATGCCTTTTCACAATCATAAAAATAATGAGGAATATATAAAATGGTGGGAGAATCATGTGGTGTGTTGCGGCTCTGTAGAAAATGTCCCGTTCGTGGCGCTTCCAAGAGAAGAGCGTTGCTCAGATTGAAGCGCAACCTTGCTGTCTAACGACTAGCTAACGGCACTCACTGGTGACATTCACGACATTTTCTACAGAGCCGTGTGTTGCACAATATTTTTAAATGGGGAATCAGTTTCGATTTTATTCAAAATGAGGAGGTTTTAATATGACAAAAAAAGATTACATCGGAACTGGTGACTCGTTGGAAGGAGCACTGCAAAACTTGTATCAAAACGCTAAAAGTGATGCTGTCGATGCAAGCCAATTTGGCCAGGTAGCATATGACGTCAAACTTGTTGATAAAAAAGGAACATTGTTAGGACAGTCCAAAGGGACTCCTTATGATCATGCGTTCCTTAATGCACTAAAAGATGCTGGTATCGGTCCAGCCGACTATAATCCACGAAATCATAAATTAGAGATTAGTGTTTATGGATCATTGCAGGCTAAAGAAGAAAAACAGTCAGTTCAGTCAAGTTCTTACCAAGCATCCGGCTGTGACAGTTCTCGAAACTACGGCACCACGCTGACAGACAAGTTTTAATGTGTATAATTCATTTTTTACTTTTATTTTTTAAATTTATTTTTTGCAGGCGGATAGATGTTTTATGACCTATGGCCAATCCATTTCCTGAAGAATCCATTGAAGTTATCAGAAAGAATGTTCAGGATCTTCTTACGCTTTATCCCGCTGATTTAAAGACATCCTATCAAAAAGCAAAACTTATTGCTGATAGTTTTTTTAAATCTCCGTATGGTTTTGCGTCCAACTTAAAAACGGGAAATTATGCCCCCCATCTTCAGGAACGGGATAAAGAGAATATTCATACTTTTAATTGCACGACAATTATCCCAGATCTTTATCTTTATGGTGAAGAACTTGGATTAAATCCGGAAATCGTGCAGTTTTATGATTTTAAAGATATTATCACACCGGAAGATAAAAAAGATCCCCGTTCTCCGCAACATTTTTCTCTGATTATCGATGTTGGGCAGAAGCACAAATATTTGTTAGACCCTTTTTACAGCATCTTTGGGCCGATTATGAAGTATGGAGACCAGCATCTCAAATTAGGGGAAAACAAGTCCAAGAAAACCCGCCGAGAATTTTCCAGAATGGTCCATTATTCTCCGGAAGAATTTGTTGCTATGCTAGAACACGTCAGGACTCCTGCCGGTTCTTTAGATATGCTTGTTGCCGGGCAGAAAGTGTTTGACGGCCGGAAAATAGCCAAACGCTTGACAACGATGATGGTGTATTATGATGATAATTCCAATATTCTTTCCACACGTCTTTATATCCCGCAGGTCGCCATCACTGATAAGGCAATCTATTGCCGGATGCCATTAACGGATGATGGAGACGTTACACAAACATCACTGGAATTGTTTCTGGCCAAAAAAGCATCATGGATAGATTTAGTTGACAAAAAAAGAATTGCAACGGTTAGTTTTAACGATGTATACACTATCCAGAGAACGTTGAAAAGCGCTGCTGTCTCTTTTACTGAAAAAGGAAAAGAAGGAAAAAAACGGCGATTACAGCGTTATGACCGGATCGGCGCGGCAGTGCTGCAATCTGATGACAGGAAGCACTCATTATTAGAGTTAGCTGATACATTGTACACTGGTTTAGCGACGTGGGAAAAACGGAAGTTAGAGCCGTTAATCTTGATGCGCACGCTCTATGAATGCACTTCTCCGGGGGAAGAATATCTTTATTCTCATCAAGAGCATGATCAAAAACTGCTTGATTTAGTCAATAGAGATTTTGAACTGGTAAGAGAAAAAGAACCGTTGGAGGAAATACTGTATCTTCACGGCTGGAAATTACCTCGATTAGAGCGGAACTGGGCGCAGCGGTTACAGAGGCAAAAAAAGCGCATCCTTAAAGAAAAAATAAAAGTAGTCAAGGATATTGATGAGCTCAATTTTTTCCGTCGGGATGATAAAAAAATGTATTACCGAACGATGGACAAAGTGTTATTTGCTACCGCAATGAGTGACACCAATCTTGAAGAAAAAATTGCCGAACAAGGTTTAGATTCACGACTTGGTTATGTCGCGATGGTTTGGGATTTCATTCCTTTTGCAGTCGAAGGAAAGAAGGATATAACACTGGAATTATTTAGGGATTCTATCGCCGCAAAAGTGAAAGCACGGCGAGGTACTAATGGTGCGGAAAATGCTGTTCTTATGCAAAAATAGCCAGAAAACCATTGGCTTTAGCCAATGGATGAATGGCGTAGTGTTTCTGGCTATTTTGCATCCTAACAATGCGTAGTTTCGACACTGTCTATTTTCAAACCCCGTCCCTTTAGGGCGGGGTAAGACGGTTTCACGCATTTTTATGAT
>JAUYPT010000063.1 GCA_030695685.1 Nanobdellota archaeon
CCATCCCGTTCCTAAAAGCGTTGAGATATTTAAATTTTCCTATGAAATTTATCGCCCTTTCAGCTTCAAATCCAGCACTAAATCTTCCAGTTTTCGCAATTCATACTTTACTGCGTCCACTTTTCGCCGAATTTCATTATCCCGGAAATCAAACTTCAGCAGTTCCCCATAAATGGCGTCTACTTCATCACGAATTTTCTTGACGCTTTCCACCTCGCCTTTCCCGGCTAAAAAGACCGCTCTTCGATTCAATTCTCCCGGTAAATCTGCCAGTCCCAGAATGAAATGCTCCGCCAACACTTTGAGTTCCGGCAACTTTCCACTTTTCACAAATTCAAAATAGAGAATGGCTTCAACGTATTCCTGAATGGCAATCTTATAACTGCCTTCATAGGTCATCTTAGCATCATGCGTGGCAATTCTCTCCAGCTCTTTTTTTTCTTTCTCAATCTCCTTCACCAGTTCCGCGGCTACTTTCATCTCATCGCGGTGGACAGCATAGATAACCTGCTTGCTCAGCTTGAGCACGTCCCGGCTTTTCTTGATCAGCTTTTCTCGCTCTTCATCGTAGGCGTGGAATTCATGCTGTAATTTACTGAAATTTACCATGGTCTTCAATATATAGTTTCTATTTATAATGGTTTCGACTGAACGGGGGCTTTATTCTTTAGTAACATCTATCATGGTCCTGCTGCAGAACAAAAACAAAACATTTATATACAAACCACCGTATTTTTATGCTGCACGGAGGTGTGCACAACAATGGATGAAAGTTCACGGCCTTTAGACACATTAAATGCGTCCCGCAATAAGACCGTTCTGGTTGAGTTAAAGAACGGCTTGAGCTACGTTGGCAAGTTACGCGCCTTTGACATTCACATTAACGTGGTTCTTGAAAACGCGGAAGAGCATCACAATGGAGAAGTGAAGCGCAAGCTCGGAACCGTATTCATCCGCGGGGATACAATTACAATTCTTTCTCCAGCATAGACCATGACCAAAGGAACTGCTAGCCATGGACGGAAAAGTGGAAAAAAGACCCACATTCCTTGCCGTCGCTGCGGCCAGCGCGCATATCATGTTCGCAAGAAACGCTGTGCGTCCTGTGGGTATGGAGCGCAAGCAACCCGGCGCTCCTTTGCCTGGAATAAGAAGGATAATTGATTCTGACCAGCTACATTTCAGTTAAGATTTATTTCTTTTCTACCAATACATTTTCACTTTCTTAGAACTTTTACTTCTCCCTAAAATGCTGGTGGCATTGCTCTTTGATGAAGGGAATCTCAATAATGTCGCATAATCTTTCATTGCCAATATGTTCAGCCACACTACCCCGGCAGACATCCCGGCTTACCGATCCGCTGATGGCATTGCAGATTTCAACTTTTCTGAGATTCTTGGCAATGGTAAAGATGCAGCGGTCCTTTTTCGCTTCAGGCAGGAACTCGCACAATATACTGTTATTGGTGTTCAACGCAATCTGGATGAAACAGTCTTCTTTCTGTTCCGTATTGCCTATCAGAGAGCAGTACACATCCTTGCTGTTGTTAACCGCCAGGTTGAAATGGCAGTTGTCTTCCCAGTAAGAGTCTGTGATTTTAGTGCAGAGGGAATGGTCATTCTGTAAAGTAGCAAGCTCCTCTTGGCAGTATGCTTTGGCCCTATCGCTTACAATCAGGTTACAGACCGAAAGGTCATTTTTTATTTTGGCCAGTTCTACCACACAGCTGTCCCGGACAGTAACATCATGGATCTGGCTGCACCGTTTGGCTTCAGCATAGCAGTTATCTTTCGCTGTTCCTTCGAGAGCACTGCAGGAATCGGTCGTTTGATTAATGACGCCGGCTGGAGCACAGGCTGCCACCAAAATAACTGTAATTAACAGTATCCCTAAGAGCAGCTTCTTATAATTCATGATAACCATTTTCATCTGCGAGAGAACTTTTAAGCTTTATGAAGATGAAGAGGATATATTCTAATAGATATATGCTACAATAATAGAAAGATATAAAAAACCGGGTGCAAACCATTATGTCTATGTGGGCGTGCCAGAGTGGTCAAATGGGATGGGCTTAGGGTGTAATGAGCCTGAATTGGCGATGAACAGAAGACACCCATTGGGTTAGACAGAAGCGGAGCTTATTTCTGCTACAAATGCTACGCTTTTGGACCAGTCCCTTCGCAGGTAATCTGAAAAATAATTTTCAGGTCTGCAATCGAATCCTGCCGCCCACATTTTTTCCTTTAATCTATTCCATACTCCACCAATATTTTCCATTGGGATGTGGATCGGTGGCTCCGCTTTGTTCCAACCATAGATGCCCGGCCAGAACCACATAGGCATTGCCCGTACTTCCAACCGTAATGGTTCGCCGGTAGAAAGCATCTAATGCCTGGGCAGACTTTTTCTGCAGCAGCCGTTCGATGGAATTGGGGCCGCCATTATAATATTTGTAGGTGAAGAATAGGGTCTGTTCCGGGGGAATGGCAGTAGCATCAATACCTTTCCGCTCCAAATCGTCTAAGAATAAGTACTGGCGGTGGGCCAACGTTGCGACGAATGCTTCAAAGGCATCTTCTTTGCGCTCAAAATTTGCCGAAGTAACTCTTCGATGCTGTTCATTGAAATGCTCGGAAGTCATAAATCTATTTCTGAAAGAATCCGGTAAATAACCCCGGGCAGCAATTTTCGTAAATTCTGAACCAAAGGTATCTAACCCATAATTTGCAAAACCTCCGGTTGCTGAAGAGCGTCTATCCAGATCTAAGCTGTGCCCTTCATTGCATAATGCGGCGATGATAAAACTCATGGGCAGTTCAATATTATCTTTACGGGCTTTTTCCAGAACTCTTGCTCTGGCCTGATACAACTGGGCGAGATTCTCTGCTTCCCGAAGCTCATCGATAAACCCAAATAAACGTGGGGGTGTTATCAATGGGAATTGTTCACGAATTTTTCTTTCCAGGCCATCGATCTGGATACGTTTATGGGGGTGCTCTCGAATTCTTCGGCCATTTTCCACTATCTGCAACGCATATCGTGCCGCTTCCTGACTGTATTGTTCCGTCAGTCTTTCTCTTAATTCTCTAGCTGCATTAGCTGATTGTTGTTCTGGAGAAAC
>JAUYPT010000033.1 GCA_030695685.1 Nanobdellota archaeon
TCAAAATTACTATTTTTCAAACTTCTCTATAATATTAATGAGAAAAAAATGGATATCCAACCACATCCTATGTACCATATGATCTTCGTCGTCGTGTGATAAATGGCCAGATGACAAACGCAATCCCTACTCCAATCAATATCCATGACGGTTTCTCATCGACGAGCAGAACTCCAGCGAGTTCATCTATGATAAAGATAATTCCTACACTGATCGATGCCCAGGAGATACTTTTATACCATTTCCGTGATTGGCTGCTCTGCTGCATAAAAAATACTATCTGTTACCCATTAATAATACTTTTCAAAACCAGATAGAAATCTTTGATTTATGAGGTTTTAAAAAATCTTTGATTTTTTCAAAACCTTTATAAATAAGACCAATCCTGAAACCACCATGACACACATATTGGCAGTAGACCCGCAGCAGCTGATTGCGAAAGCTGCCGAAGAGCTTAAGAAACAGAAGTTAGTCCAGCCAACATCATGGTCGCCCTTTGTTAAAACAGGGCATCATAAAGAACGTCGGCCGGATAATGGCGACTGGTGGTACTACCGTTCTGCTGCTATTCTCCGAAGCACGGCAAAGTTAGGGCCAGTAGGAACTCAAAAGTTACGCCACAAATATGGCGGAAAGAAAGACCGTGGCCATAAACCGGAACATGTCTATAAAGCATCAGGCTCAATCATTCGTAAAATCCTGCAACAATTGGAAAAAGCATCATTGCTCAAGCAAGTAGAGAAAGGCGCTCATAAAGGCAGAGTATTAACAGCGCAAGGACAATCATTCCTCGATAAAATTGCAGTCCAAATTTCTAAAGAAAACCATAAACAACAAAAACAATAAAATTACTATTACCTATGGCTCGCAACAAACATCCCGCAAAAAAGAAACGGCTGATTAAGCTTAATACCCAAACCAAATGGGCGCCGTTCTGGACAGTGTTTAAGATTTATGGTAAAGGAAGAAGAGTACATCCTTCCAGGCATACATTCATCAAGCGATCTTGGCGAAGAACAAAAACGAAAGCATAAGTAGACTATGGCAAAAAACGATACTTCAAAGATGGTTCTGGAAAGAACATATAATGTACCTTTACGTAAAGAATACCAGAAAGTCGCTTATTGGAAAAGAACCAAAAAAGCAGTTACTGCCATGCGCCAGTTTATTATCAAACATATGAAATCAGAGAATGTCAAACTAGGAAAAGAATTAAATGATAAGTTATGGCAGCACGGTATCCGAAATCCTCCTCACCATGTTAAAATTACAGTTACAAAAAATGACCAAGGTGAAGTGCGTGCGGAACTCTTCGGAATCACCAAAAAAGACAAAAAGACGGTCAAAAAAGAAGAATTAGTGCCGGAAGAAAAAGAAGAGCATGCGCATAAAGAACAGAGTACAGAAGAACACTCTCACGAAAAAAAGGGAAAGAAGGCAGCTCATTCTCATAAGCACTAGTTGATCTTTCTGCTTTTCTCAGCGCAACTATTTTAAAGTAAGACTTAGTTTTATAGTCCTATGAAACTGGCGACATTCGTTAAAATAAAAGCTATCGGAGAATTTGGGAAATCACCACAAGAAAGGACACCGGAAGAGTTAATTCAATCTGGGATCATCAATCTCGATAAGCCTAAAGGCCCGACATCTCATCAGATTGCTGATTATGTGCAGAAAATCCTCCATATCACCAAAGCAGGACATTCGGGAACGTTAGATCCGCAGGTGACAGGAGTACAGCCTATCGCTTTAGAAAAAGCGACACGAATAACTCAGTTTTTGTTGACTGCGCCGAAAGAATATGTCAGCATTATGCATTTCCATAAGCCCGTTGAAGAAAAAATAATACGGGAAACAATCCACAAATTTATTGGTAAAATTCGGCAATTGCCGCCAGTGAAAAGCGCTGTTAAACGCACGGAAAGAACGAGAGAAATTTATGAATTTGAGGTTATTGAGATTAAAGAGCAGGATGTCTTATTCCGAGTAAAATGCCAGGCTGGAACCTATATCCGAAAATTGTGCCATGATCTTGGTGTTGCGCTGAATGTTGGAGCGCATATGGTAGAACTTAGAAGGACACAAGCCGGACCATTTACAGAGAAAAATAATTTAGTGACGCTGAACGAT
This sequence comes from Nanobdellota archaeon, assembly GCA_030695685.1. GTDB lineage: Archaea > Nanobdellota > Nanobdellia > Woesearchaeales > GW2011-AR9 > JAUYPT01. The sequence continues at coordinate 2,131 of JAUYPT010000033.1, forward strand.
TTACAGGATGCCTATTATTTCTATAAAGAAGAAAATAACCCCAAATTTCTTGCCTACTGTTTACAGCCTATCGAAAATGCAGTCGCACATCTTTCCAAATGCTGGATCCTCGATACAACCATCAAAAGTATTTCTCATGGCCGTGATCTAGCCGTTCCGGGGTTCAGCAGTTTAGAAAACTTTCGAAAAGGAGAAACAGTTGCAGTATTGACGATGAAAGGAGAATTAGTTGCCGTTGGTGAAGCATTAATGTCAGCAGTAGAGATTAATACCAAAGATAAAGGATTAGCAATTACAATCAAGAAAGTGTTTATGGATCCTATCTAAAGAATAATTCTTCTTGCATTTCCTAGATCATACAAATCAAACACTACGACTGCTAAATTTTTACCAACATTGTGGTTTCCAGAAGCAAGACTTAAGGTATTGCCTATAACTTGTCTAAAACTTCCTGACATGGCCACTGTTTCATGGATGTGGCCATGTAATGTTACATAGGGCTGAAGTTTCTCTATAAACAACCGGTGAGCAAAACTACCTACATGTAAACCTTTTCCAGTAATGTCTAGATTAGTATTAATCGGCGGGGAATGCATGACATAAACAGTCTTCTCTGGGTTTTCTTGAAATAATGTATCTGATAAGTCTTTCTGTATGGAATCCTTTTTCTCCATATCTACAGTAAAATGAAAAGGAAGCAAACCGTGCTTGGAACTTTTATATCCCTCAAACTGATATTCCTCTTTTCTTTTTTGATACGCTTTACGCAGAGAAGGAGGGATTTCACTCAAATCAAATTTTTCCCATTCTTTCATTATTCTATAAGGAGTTATCGGAACATACGTATAACCAACTATTTCAAAATCAGCGGTCAATTTTCGCCTTTTTCCGTGAATGATTTCATAAAGCCCTTCTTCTTCACCTTTTTCAAAAACATCATAATTAGCGTTGCAGTCATCATTGCCAAACATGATAAATAAAGGAATTTTCTTCTTTCCTTTTTGTAATGCCTTAACCATAGTCGGAAGTCGTTCTTCAAGAAAAAGACGCTGCATATCAATAAAAACTTTGTTTGATAGTCCTTGCTGCTCTAATTGTTTTAAAGATTGCATTACAGAATTTCCTTTTGGAGTTATGTCTCCACCAATAATTACTGAATCTGCCGATATTATAACGGCATAATCAAATAGCTTTTGATATTGGATTTGGTTGCCATGCAAATCTGAAGAGTATACTATATTATGTTTAGATCTCATTTCAACTCAATAACCATCCCATTCCATCCGGGATTGACAACTTTCGCCGTAGCAATTTTATCGACTTCGCCTACCGTCTCATGAAGATGCCCGCAAATGACTAATTTAGGTTTTATCCTTTCAATAAATTTTCGGTAATCCTTGCTCCCAACATGTTTATGGTGTAACAAATCAGTTTTATTGCCAAAGGGGGGCATGTGAGTCACGAAAACTAATTTTTTACCGTTATATTTCCCATACCATCCACGGGAAATTTTCCGGAAGACAGCATCTTCCTGAGCAAAACCGCCGCCGCCATAGCCTAAAAAGATATAATCTTCAATCTTTATCGCCTGATGATGAAGAAAAACGCAGTGAGGATAATCTTTCAGTATGTCCTCCATTTCTAAATGCTCTTCATGATTGCCGGGAAGAACATAAAACTTTTTTCCGAGATTATTAAATGCTTTTAAGACTACTTCCAACCCTCTCCCAAATGTAGAAAGATCACCAGCACAAATCACAAAATCTATATCGGATTTGCTGGCGCGTGCAACAAGTTCCTGTAATCGTTTACGGTCTTCATGCAAATCCGTAAAAGTCAGAAACTTCATGGGAAAAAAAACAAAAATTACGATTCTTCCTGAACGAGATCTCCTTGCTCTTCTGTAAATTCTTCCACAGGAGACGGCTCTTCCACAGACACAGATTCTGAAGAAGAAGATTCTTCTTCCGCGGCCATTTTTCCGTTCTTAGGAGATGATGATTCTTCGGCCAGTGCTTCTTCAGAGGAGGATCTTTCTTTTTTCAATGCCAGAACCCGTACGGAAATTTCCTTCAGAGGATGAATTTTATGAAGTACTTTACGCAGAGTGCCTTGAATTTTTTGATGGACAATATTTCCCACAAAAGAATCGAAGCTCTCTTTTTCTGCTTCTTCCTGAAGCGATTCCTTCATCTGTTTTCGAATCTTCGTTTGGACGGAATGCTGCACCTTATTTTTTGTAATCGCCAGCATCTTGATAATAATGTCTTTTCCATCTTTAGCTTTAAGATTAAAAACAGCGTCAACTCTATCAGCATTCTTCCGCACCATCCGCTTTACAAATGCTGACGTAAGGCTATAGCCAATAACAGCAGACTTTAATGTAGAACCGTCAAGGCCAACAATCCGCAGGTCAACATACGCATTTTGATCCTTAATGTTTCCAGTAAGATCTTTTAAATTTATTTTTAACGTTCTGCCAACTGCTTCCTGAGGAGAACCAAGATACGACTCACCCACCTCCCGTTCGCCAAATAGCTTCGGGGCGATGATTTTAAACCAGCTTTTCCGTTTTCCTTTTACTCTACTTACTTTCTTTTCTGTTTCGTTTGCCATAAGTTTTATTAAAGCCCGGATGTTGAGTTTAGATACCAAACCCTCAATAAGGGGGTTATTTAAAAAGATTACTAAAAATTTAGATTATTTATGGTGTGCAGTAGTTATATTGTACAAAAATCAGTTACCGCACCGCAAAGCCCTTTGCCCGAAGAATCCGGCTTACAGAATCATCAATCTGTTTCTGGGAGATTTCTCCATCGAGGACGGCCTGCTTGACAACCTGAATCATGCGATAAATTTCAGTAGGATTATTATCAAAATTTAAAATAATATCATTGC